>CAZIDC010000001.1:0-35356 GCA_964537885.1 uncultured Syntrophaceae bacterium
CCCGGTCTAAAGCTTCATCCCAGGAAGCCGGCCGAAATTTTTCTCCTTCTTTGACTAAAGGCTCGGTCAGCCGGTCCGGGCTGTGGATATAATCAAACCCGAACCTCCCCTTTACGCACGTCCAGCCTTTATTAATTCCCTGATCCTTGTCCGAAGTGGCTTTGAGGACCCGGTTGTCCTTAACATTCAGGACCAGCGTGCATCCAACCCCGCAATAAGAACAGATGGTCGGAACTTTTTTCAATTCCCAATCCCTTCCCTCAAAGCGCCCCGCTTTCGGGCTCAAAGCGCCTACCGGACAGACGCTGACGCAGTTGCCGCAAAACACGCAGGGGGTTTCCGCCAGGGAGTGGTCGAAGGAAGCCGCGATCTTGGTGCCGAATCCCCGCTTGGAGTAGTCCACGGCCTCGCAGTATTGGACTTCGTGGCAGACGGTAACGCACCGGCCGCAAAGGATGCACTTGTTGTAATCCCTCTCGAAGAATGGATTGGAAAAACGCAGGGGATAGTGGTGCGTTTCTCCCTGAAAACGGGATTGGCGGATGCCGAATTCGTAGGCGTATTTTTCCAGCAGGCAGGTCCCGCTCTTTTCGCAGGTCATGCAGTCGTACGGATGATCGGAAAGCAAAAACTCGATCACTAACTTCCGGGCATCCTGTACCCGTTGGGTGTTCGTCCGCACGACCATCCTGTTGGCCACTGGGTAGGCACAGGAAGCGACCAGCGTCCTGGCTCCTTCGACTTCCACCACGCACAATCGGCAGGCCGTGGTGGGCGTAAGACCTTCCCAGTAGCAAAGATGGGGGATATGGATTCCCGCTTTTTGCGCGGCTTTAAAGAGGGTTGTGCCCTCTTCGGCCCTAATCTCCCGCCCGTCAATGGTCAATCGTATTTCATCCATTTTTCCCTCTCATCTAACTTTCACCGCAGAGCACGCGGAGAACGCAGAGTTGAAAATGAAAAATTAAAACCCATGCGCTTGACGCTAACCGGTTATAGCCAATCTATCTATGTCCTTTCCCTGCGCCCTCAGCGCTCTCCGCGGTGAAATAATGTTTTTAACGTTCCAAGTCGCACCGCAAACAGCGCTTCGCTTCGCGGACCGCCGTCTCTTCATCGAACCCCAGATTCACTTCTTCAAAAGTGCAGACCCGGCGGTCGACCGCCATCGCGGTCATTCTGGCCCGCGGTTTTACCGCCTCAGCTTCGGCTCCCTCTTCCCCGGTTTTGGGCACACTGGCCCGCAGCAGGGCTTGGTAAACCCGGTCTTGATAGAGGTCTTTCCCCCGCAAGTACCGATCGATGGAAAGGGCCGCGCGATACCCGCTGGCCATGGCCTCCACGATCGTCGAGGGGCCGGTGACCACGTCACCGCCGGCAAAGACGCCGGGAATATGCACAGCCAGGGTTTGCGGGTCCACCGCGAGGGTCGAGGCCTTGGTCGTCTTGAAGCCATCGTTCTGGGGAAGGCAGGACAAATCAGGGACATAACCGATGGCTGGGATAACCCCGTCCACCTCCATAAAAAATTCCGAGCCTTTAACCGGGACCGGGCGGCGTCTTCCGCTGGTATCGTAGGCTCCAAGTTCCATGCGCTGGCATTCCAGGCCTTTGACCCTGCCGTTCTCCGTGATCACCCGGGTAGGAGCCATGAGGTAAAGAATCCTGATCTTCTCATGCTCGGCCTCCTCGATCTCTTCATCATTAGCCGGCATCTCCTCCCGCGTTCGGCGGTAAATGATCGAAACCTCCTGCGCGCCCAAGCGCAGAGCCGTGCGGGCGGCGTCGATCGCCACGTTCCCCCCGCCGATGACCGCCACTTTCTTGCCCGCTTCCATTTTTTCGCCCAAATTTACCCGGCGCAAAAAATCGACTCCTGGCAAGACTCCCTGAGCATCTTCCCCGGGAATATTCATCTTCTGATTCAAATGGGCACCCATGGCTAAGAACACCGCCTTGTATCCCTGCCGGAAAAGGTCATCGATCGTAAAGTCCCGGCCAAGGGCTTTCCCGGTATTGATTTCCACGTTATGCTGGCAGATGAAGCGGATGTCATTCTCCAAAATCTCCCGGGGCAGCCGGTAATCCGGGATACCCACGGCGAGCATACCTCCGGCCACCGGCAGGGCTTCGAATATCGTAACCGGGTATCCCCGCCGCCCTAAATGATAAGCCGCATTCAATCCCGCCGGCCCGGCCCCCACCACAGCCACCCTTTCTGCTTTGGGCTTTTCCAGCAAAGTGGGAGGGGCCATTTTGCCCTGTTTACGTTCCCAATCAGCGGCAAATCTTTTCAGCGACGAAATAGCGATGGGCTCATCGATCTCTCCCCGCTTGCACATGCCCTCGCAGGGGTGATTGCACACCCTCCCGCAAATTCCGGCCAAAGGCATGGTTAGCCGGATGAGGCTCAGAGCCTCCTCGTACCTCTCTTCGGAAATCAGGGCCGTGTAACCCACGGCATCGCAGCGCACCGGGCAGGTGTTTTCACAAGGGGCAAAGACCAGGGCTTCACAGGAGCCGGCCGGACAGTATTTATCCCGGATATGGGCTTCATACTCATTCCGGAAATGGTGAATGGTCGAGAGCACGGGGTTGGGACAGGTCTGCCCCAGGCCACAAAGGGCGGAATCTTTTATAATTTGCCCGATTTCCAGGAGGAGTTCGATGTCTCCCTCCCGGCCTTGCCCTTTGGTTATGCGCGTCAGAATCTCCAGCATGCGTTTCGTGCCAATGCGGCAGGGAACGCATTTACCGCAGGATTCGTCCTGGGTGAAGTTCAGGAAGAAACGGGCAATATCCACCATGCAGGTTTTTTCATCCATGACGATCATGCCGCCCGATCCCATCATCGAGCCAGCCTGGGTCAGGGATTCGTAGTCAATCGGCAGGTCCAGATATTGAGAAGGCAGACATCCCCCTGAAGGTCCTCCCATCTGAGCTGCCTTGAAGCCACGGCCCCGGGGAATACCTCCGCCGATTTGATAGATGACCTCCCGCAGGGTTGTCCCCATGGGTACTTCCACCAGACCCGTGTTGTTGATCTTTCCAGTCAGGGAGAAAATCTTCGTGCCCTTGCTCCCCGCAGTTCCAATGGCCGCATAGGCCGCCGAACCTCCCAGGATGATGGAGCGGATGTTGGCATAAGTCTCCACGTTATTGATATTCGTGGGCTTACCCCAAAGACCTGCGACCGCTGGAAACGGCGGGCGCGCCCGGGGCATCCCCCTCTTGCCCTCGATGGAGGCCAAAAGAGCCGTCTCTTCTCCGCAAACGAAGGCCCCCGCTCCTTCTTTGATCTTGGCGTGGAAGCTGAATTCGGAGCCCAGAATGTTCTCCCCGATGAGGCCCAGCTTTTCGGCCTGATCGATGGCCATCTTTAGGTGCTGAACGGCCAAGGGGTATTCGGCCCGGACATATAAATAGCCGCTCTGAGAGCCGATGGCGTAAGCCGCGATGAGCATCCCCTCCAGGACCAGATGGGGATTTCCCTCCAGCACGCTCCGGTCCATGAAAGCCCCGGGATCCCCTTCGTCAGCGTTGCAGACGATATACTTCACGTCCCCGGCCGAACCTCGGGTGAAGCGCCATTTCCTCCCAGTGGGGAACCCGGCCCCCCCTCTTCCGCGCAGCCCAGATTTTTCCACTTCGTCGATAACCTGTTCCGGCGTCATGGAGAAAAGGGCTTTGCTCAAGGCCGAATAACCCCCCCGGGCAAGGTAATCCCTGATCTCCGTCGGATCGATGCGGCCATTATCGCTGAAGACCGAGCGCATCTGGCCCTTATAAAAGGGGACATCATGATCATAGACGACCACTTGACCGGTGGCGGGATCCGTGTAAAGCAGTCTCTGCACCAGCCGCCCACCAATGATGGTTTCCGAAACAACCTCCGCTATATCTCCTAAGGCTACCTGTTGATAGAAAATTTCCTTGGGCTGGATGACGACCACGGGCCCCCGCTCGCAGAATCCGTGGCAACCCGTGCGCATTACATCCACATTCCCCTCGAGGCCTTGCTTCCGAATTTCCTCGATAAAGGCCAAGCGAACCTCTTCGCCCCCCCAAGCCCGGCACCCCGTCCCGCCGCATATGGTCACACAGGTTTTATCAGGATCCCGCCCCTCAAGTATGGTTTCCCGGAGCGCGGTCAAGTCCTGCGCGGACTTCAGCTTCCCTTTCAACTTTTCTCCCCCTTCAGGCATATTGCCTTAATACTTTTTCCACTTTGGCCGGTGTCAATTTTCCATAATAATTTTTATCGACCAGAAGCACCGGGGACAGGGCGCAAGCCCCAAGACAAGCCACGGTTTCAAACGTGAATTTGAAATCCGGGGTGGTCTCGTTTTCTTCTAGGCCCAGGAACTGCTGGGTCGCTTTCAAAATATTCTTCCCGCCCCGCACGTGGCAGGCCGTTCCCCGGCAGACCCGTACCGTATGCCGGCCCCGGGGAGTTAGGTAAAACTGGGCATAAAAGGTTATCACTCCATAAACCCGGCTTGTGGGAATTTTTAACCGTTTGCCGATATGTTTTAGAACCTCCTCTGGCAGATACCCGTAAATTCCCTGGGTTTCCTGGAGGATGGGGATGAGCGCGCCATCCTGTCCCCGATAATGCTCCAAAACGGGCTCTAACTTTGCAAGATCCACTGGTTCCGGCATCTTTCCTCCTTAAGAACAGCAATCAGCTGTCAGCGGTCAGCTTTCAGCAAAAAAATAATATGCCCATAGATTTTTTGGCGATCGCTGAATGCTGATTGCTGATCGCTTTTTTTCATCCTCGGTTCCCTGTCTTCGGTTTCAACTTTTTTTCTGCTTCCTTAAGGAAATGATCCGAGTAGGGGTGGCGTTCGAGGATGACTTCCGCGGCGGCGGCGGCCTCCAGCAGACAGGGGTCGAGAATATCGGCGATAACCGTGTCGAGACCGCAGGCCATGGCCATGGTCAGGAAGGTCTGGTTGATCAACCTTCTTTGCTTCGCCCCTTGCGAACAGTTGCTCAGCCCCACGACAATATGAGGAGGATTTCTTTCCTCGGCAATTACCTGGATGGCCTCGAGGACGATCGGTCCCTCGGTCTGGGAAAATTTTAAGGGGAGGAGAACGGGATCGATAAACAGCCGGTCCCGGGAAACTCCGTATTCGTCGGCTGTGTCCATGATCCGTTTGGCGATGGCCTGGCGCCCCACGGCATGCGATGGAATCCCCTGTTCATCCATGGTCAGGCCAACAATAGAGGCTCTATACTTGACAGCCAGTTCCATGAATTTGGCTAATTTTTCTTTATCCCCCGTAGTGGAATTGATCATGGATGGATTCTGACATACCTTCAGCCCGGCCTCGATCACATCCAGCCGCCGGCTGTCTACGGCGATGGGCGTGCTGACGATTTCCTGAACGGTCTGCACTAACCAGACCATGATCTCGGCTGGCTTTAACCAAGCGGTCCCCACATTGAGATCGATGTAAGAAGCTCCGGCATCCGCTTGTCTCCGGGCTATATTCTGGACCGCTTCCTTGTCCTTATCAGCGATGAATTTGCGAACCCCGGGCTGGAGGCCGTTGATTTTTTCCCCGATGAAGATCATGCCTTCAGCCCTCATTCCCCGATTGCATCTACAATTTTTTCTATGGCTTTTAAAAAATCCGGATTCTCGCCGTAGGGAGGTTTTCCCTCCAGGTCGGCTTCAACTACCCTGAGATCATAAGGGAGAAATCCTAAAAATGGGAACCCCGTCATTCTTGATAGAAGGAACTGGCGGTCGGACTCCCCGCGGATTTTGTTTCCCACCAGGCCAATATTATGCAGCCCAATGTCTCCCGCCAACTGGCGGATCTTTTGGGCAACCTCCAGACTCCTCTGGCCGGGTTCGACCACTACAATGAGTTTATCTACGGCTTTGGCCGTTGCCCGTCCCAGATGTTCAACCCCGGCCTCCATGTCGAGAATGACCACTTCCCCCCGGCCTAAAAGAAGATGCGCAACCAGGGTTTTGACCATTACGTTTTCCGGGCAAACGCACCCCCCTCCACCTTTCTGGACCGTACCCATGACCATCAGGCGAATTCCATCCTTTTCAAGGGTGTATTTCTCCGGCAGGTCATCAACCCTCGGATTAATCTTGAAAAAACCCCCCATCGAACCTGATTTGGCTTCCGTACGCTCCTCAATCAGCTCCTTCATCTCGGATATGGGCGTCAGTCGTTGATCTTTGGGAAAACCGAGGGCTAAAGCAAGGTTGCTCGCCGGATCCGCATCAATGGCCAGTACTTTCTGCCCTCGCAAAGCCAGCACACGGGCCAGCCCTGCCACAATCGTGGTCTTCCCCACCCCGCCTTTGCCAGTAACTGCCAGTTTCATGAATTCTCCAGGCTTTGGGCGATAGGCAATGGGCGATAAATTCTCCCTTTTCCCTATTGCCTCTGGCCTATCGCCTGTTTTTTATTAATTTCCACACCACCGTCTCCGCCAGGATGACGATGTCTTCCACCGGCAAATATTCGCTTACCGAAGCGTCAAAGAGAAAGTTGCCATCGGCCGGGAACTCTTCATCTCCCCTCCATAAAATCAGGCCAAGGGGGACAAAAGGAAACGCCGGGACTTTGATCCCGACATCTCCGAAACCGAGAGGTTCTCCCCCCAATTCTTCAGCCGCAGACTTCAAGGCATCCGGATTTCCCCCAAAAAAATTTACCAAAGGCCCTTGGCAGCGTTTCAGGAAAACGGGATGATAAAAAGCCCCCCCGGGAACTTCGGCGAAAGATACCCATTGCCCAGCCGCAGGGGCTCCGGCGGCCTTTGTCAAATAATGAAGAACCAGAATTTCTTCCCGGAGAGGAATCGGCCCCTGCCCGTTCTCGGGAGCAATCGATCCGCTGGGGAAGGAAATTAAAATTTCATGCCCTAAATACTTCAGCGCAACTCGGGATTCCCCGCCGGGCCCCGGCTCATACCTTCCTCCTCCGCGGGCAGCCCGGTCCCGTAAGTCCGCTTTCGCGAGACCCTCCACCGCCATCTGCCGGGCCAACTGGTAATTTTCCTGTTTCGGCAACATAAAAAGCTATCAGCTTTCAGCCGTCAGCTTTTAGCTAAAACAAAAGCAAACTATAAGTCTTAATTGCTTTGGTCTCTGCTGATTGCTAATCGCTGACCGCTGATGGCTATCTTTACAGTTCCAACCACGAATGGGAATACAGGCTTTTGCCCAGAAGAACCTTGGTGGTTTTGAAATACTCGATTTCCTTGGGGGTCAGAGTTTTTACATCCGGCTCTTCTCCGTCCATCATCCGGTGGACCAGGCTGACGATGGCGGACATTCCTCCTTTGGCAAGCATTAGCAATTCCTCATCGTAAGCATCGACGATCGCGGAGTATAGGCCATACTTCATCAGCATTATCAAATAGGCTCGGTTTAAAACCGGGCGCAGGTTGGCCGGGGCGCCGTTGGAGATGTTGGACAACCCCACGATGGATTTGGCTTCGGGAGCAATGTCCTTGAGCATGGACATGAACTCCAGGCAGGAGAGGACCTGATTGATTTCCACGCTAACCGGGCTGACGATGGGATCGATCCAGATATCCTCGGTGGGGATCCCTAAGTTATTGGCCTGATAGATGAAATCCACGGCAAGGGACGCTCTCTCGTTGGCGTCCCGCGGCATCCCCTCTTTTCCCCAGAGGAGGCCGATGACGTGGGCATTATAATTTTTGGCCATGGGCAACACTTTTTCCAGACGTTCGGGCTGGAGGGATACGGAATTGATCAAAGCCTTCCCTTTATGGACCTTCAGGCCAGCCTCCATGGCCGCGGGATTAGTAGTATCCAGGGAAAGGGGTTTGCTCACGACTCCCTGGACCTCCTTCACCAACCAATCCATTACTTCTTCGCCGGCCTTGCGGGATGGGCCGATGTTCAGGTCTAAGTAGTCGATGCCCACCTTTTCCTCGTGCTTGGCCATCTCGACGATGGGCTCGGCCCGCCGCTCTTTCATGGCTGGCCCGATCGTCTTGGACATGATGTTGATGTTCTCACCGACGCAAACAACCATCTCTTTCCTCCTTTAAAAGCAGCATACAGCAACCAGCGATCGGCAATCAGCCCAAATAAGAAAGATTATTTAATTGCTTAAGCTGAAAGCTGATTGCTGAAAGCTGACCGCTATTTTTATTCCGGTTTCCACATCTTCAGGAAGGCCGGGATGTGGCCGGCTTCCCTCGGCCCGATAGAGATTTTCCAATCGGGTAATTCTTCCTCCAGCTCCCCGCTGATAACGGCTGCATAACCGGGGATGATCAGCTTGCGGTGTTTTACCTTATCGGCGATCCCGCACTTTTTCACGAAGGGAGCAATGAGGTCGGCGCTGAACTTGCCCGCCGCCCATGCGGTCATGACCGACAATCCTTCCGTGTCCTTGACTAAAAGCCAGCAGGGTACACGGCTGCCTTCGATCTCTCCCGAAACGATGAAATAAGTCAATGAGAAGTTGGAGGTAATCAGAACGGGGGAGTTCTCGCCCGGCCCGCCAATTTCGTATATTCCTTCGCTCGTGGCCATCGGCCGCTGCGGGTCGGTGTAGAGGTTCATCCGCTCCAGCAGGATCGGGAAAAGGCTATGGCCATCGATGTCCGAAAGAACCACGAGTCCGCCGTATTTGGCCACGAAGAGAGATGCCAGGAGCGCCTCTTTCATCGGATCGTCGGTCATCTCGCAGGGGAAGGTAATCGTCGGGAAACCTAAAGGGCGGAACTTTTTAACCAGTGCCGCCCGCCGGATGACAATCTGATCCTCCAGGGCCTTGCGGGTCGTTCGCGCCCCGGAATCCAGCACCAAGTCTTTCAGACCGGCCGCGGTCAATTTGTTGGTCAGCTCGACCAGCTCGTCCAGGCTTTTCCCCTTGACGGCGAGAGGCGCGGCAATCTCTTTGGCTAACTGGGCCATGGGCTCGGCATTCGCTTGGGTCGCGGCATAAAGCAGCGGTTTGCGGTCGGCGCAGGCTCTGGCCCCGGCCCCAAGGACCTTGGGGTCTTCGCTCATTAAAACCATCCCTTTGCCGTTAACCTTTTCTTTCACTTTTTTCACAAAGGCTTCGAATGCGGCCGGGTCCCCCGATTCTCCCTTGAGGGCCACGAGGTCGGCTTGCAGCGTCAGCCCTACCCGCTCGAACTTCAATTCCCTCAGTTTCTTCAGGCGTCCCTCTACTTCGGCATCGCTCATCTTGTCCGAAACAAGAACCGCAATCCCCGTAGGGTTGACGAAACGTTTTTCGTGGCGGAACATGACGGTCTCGCCGCCGATCTTCAATGCCTTATCTCCAGTGCCAATGGTCAAGGGGCGAATGGGGGGCGCGGAAGCCTCTTCCAATGCCGCTTTGGCCTCTTCGGATACATGGGGACACGCGGATAGCTCCGCCTGCCCGGCGGCTAACTTCATGGCAAAGGCGAGGCAGGTGGGCACGCCGCACTCTCCGCAGTTGGTCTTCGGAAGCTTTTTGAATATCTCAATTCCTGTCAGGGCCATATCTCACTCCTTTTCTTAAAGCGATCAGCAGTCAGCTATCAGCTCTCAGCGAAATTAAAAATTTATTTCTTGCTGATCGCTGACTGCTGATGGCTGATTGCTGTTTTTTTCAAAACAATGACGGCAGGGAAAGCGCCGGGTGGCCTTTTTCCGTCAGGAAGGGAAGAATCTCGTCTTCCGTCGTCCCGATCGTCTCATCAGCGATCATCTCCGGGAAGTTGGGGATGCCGATTCCCTCCGCCAGCTTCTTCAGACGGTCCATGATCTCCTCTTTGAGCATTTTGGGCATCCACACCAAGCGTTTGATGCCCCCCTCGGCCATGATGAACTTCTTGCTGCAGATATAATGTTTACTGTGCCCGACAAAACCCGGCGTTACCGATCCGCCGCCAACAGAGCCGGCCAGGGTCGTGAACTTCATCCCGCAGGGGGTCATGCCGGTATAGTCCCGGTTAACGGTCATAATCCCGTTGCACATGGGCAGCACCGCGGCGATGCACTCGAAACAGCCGCAGGAAGTCATCGGGTCCACCATAATGCTGTAGGCATTGTACTTTTCCAGTTTTTGGCGGGAGGCCTTGAAAACAAAATCATTGACCCCTTTCCACTGCCCCAGAACTGGGTCAATCACTTCACCCTTGACCACGGGCTGGTTCGGTCCCGTGGGGTTGATCTCGTTGGAGGCTTTGCCGTCCAGCCAGTTGTAGGCTCCGCAAAGCCCCGTGCGCTCCGGAGTGATGATGCAAACGTGGGTTGGGGCAAAGGACTGGCAGAGCGTGCAGGAGTAGAAAGTCTCTTCGGACTCGTCGGTCATCCCTTCGATACGGGCATCGCGCTTCTGGTAGACTTTGCGGGCCTGTTCCAGAATCTCCTTCACCTTCTTTTCCTCGGTATAGATCTTCACCTGCACTTTGTCGAAGATCGATCCGAAGTCCTGGTGGTATTTGGCGTGGAGGATATCCCCTATATGCCTCAGGGTAAACCCTTTTTCCACGGCCCCCTTGCCGATGCGGACCCAGGCGATATCCCGCTGCCCGATATGCATCAGCCCCTGGGCATAGTTGACCAGATGGTGGATCTGCCGTTCCAGGATGGGTTCAAAATCCTCCTGCATCTGCCGGCCGGCCACTTCGGCCACGATGGCCAGGGGAAGTTTGGCCGGGGGCGTTACATCCTTGATGTCCGGGCCGATGACTTCGACTTTTCCGTCCTCTACCTCATTCATACCTTTGGTTGTGGTCCATTCACAGGCGATGGATCGCCCACCGCCGCACTCTAAGTAAATATCTTCTCCCCGGATGCGCTCCCCCTCAAAAGCCGGGCCATAAGCCACGGGGACATTCACGGTGGAAACCGACACCTTGAGGCCTCGAACTTCGATGGATTTCTGAGGCATCTCCCGATGGAGCACGTTGGCTACCACGTGCTCATAAGTGCATACCCCGGTGGGTAAAATTTCGGGAATGTCCGTATCGGCTATGGTCGGAAAGCCCCAGTTCACGCATCCAGCGGCATTGGCGGCCCACTCGGCATTCACTTCCCCCAGGGCGTTAACAAAGGCAAAGATCCGGTCTTTATTATATAAAAGGATCTTTCGATAATCCCCCGGTTTTACCCCTCCGAAAGCCATGGCCGCCCGGTTGGCAAAACCCAGGGCAAAGACCGCGGCGGAGATATCCGGGCCAAAAGGAACCAGGCGGGTATTCCACCCGATCTGCACCCCGGCCTGTAAGAGCTGTTCGGAAAAGGTGGTCCCGTTCTGGTTAGCCGCCATAAATACGTAGAGGTTCTTTTTCTGATATTCCTCGGCAATCCATTTGGCCGTCTCGGGGTCCGGGGCGGCGCCGACAATGGCGGCAAAGCCCGGTGCTGTTCCATCGACAAACTGGATTCCCCGTTTGCGAAAGACCGTATCTTCGGCGGCCCCGAGCCAGATTTTTCCCCCCGCTTCGTCAATCTCCTCGCTCACCAAGTAAAAGCCGGGGTCCTCCACATAACGGATGGCCTCGACAATCTCCTCGGCCAGAATTGCGGCCATCCCGGCATCCAAGAGCGGACCCAGGAAGGGCAGGTGATGAACATTTTTAACATGGGGCGGTAAGAGTTTCCTGATAATCTCCAGGGGCTTTTTGGCATCCCCCAAAGTCTTTACCGCAATACCCAGGACAGAATAGATAATGGGCAGGTAATAGGCGGTGTTGGGAAACTCCAACTTCTGATCCGGGCCATATTTTGCCAGGGCCTTTTTATAGGTTCCTTCGGCTTTGGAAACGATATTGTAGGCGCCCTGAATGGCGGCAAAAGCAACTAACTTGGACATGAATCATCCTCCTTTTAGGAATCGTTATGGGTCTTTTAGATTTACACTGCCGCCAGCTTCTGCCGGTCAGCCATATCCATGAGCACGCGCTCCCGAGCCTTATCAATCCCCAGAGCCTTGCGCTTAAGGTCGATGTGGGCAATCATCTTGCGAGCCATCTCATAGGGGTCCTCGATTAAATCCCATTTGCCCCCGACGATTTTCTCTAACCCATTGAAGAGGTAATCCTTGAAGACCGGGGATCCTTCCACGGGGAGATTGACCCCAAAGATCGTGTAAACTCCCGAGGCCACAAAATAATGCCCGATGGAAATGGCTTTTTCGCTCATCCATTCCGGGGCGCATCCGGCAGCGGGGAGATCGCTGATATCTTTTCCCAGACCGCCGGCCTTGACCACTTCGGTGGCGGCCATGAGGATGCGGCTATTGTCCACGCAGGATCCCATATGGAGGACGGGAGGGATCCCTACCGTCTCGCAGACCTCGGCCAGCCCGGGGCCGCAATAAATGCGGGCCGCCTCGGGAACCAGGAGACCGGCCTTGCCGCAGGCCATGGCGTTACAGCCGGTGGTCAGGACGATAACATCATTTTTCAAAAGCTCCTTGACCACGATCAGGTGGGCGCTGTCATGCATGGTCCGGGCGTTGTTGCATCCCACTACTCCCCCAATCCCCCGGATCCGGCCATTGATGATATTGTCGTTCAAAGGAACGTAGGAGCCGCGGAAAGTTCCCCCAAGATGGTAATTAATGGCTTCATAACTGAACCCCACCACCATCTTCTCCTTCTCTTTGGGGATCAGAACTTCGGCGCGACGGTTGGGGAAGTTATCGACGGCTATTTTCACAATCTTTTTGGCATCTTCCAGGGCGTGATGTTCGTCGAACTGGACATGCTCGGTTTTCCCCGAGGCAATCTTACAGCGGGTGTTGGTGGTGATCAGCTTGGTGTGATAGCAGGCAGCCACGTTGGCCAGGTTTTCCATAATGCATTGCACGTCCACCACCATCGCTTCCACCGCACCGGTAATAATCGCCAATTCCTGCTGGAGAAAGTTGCCGGCAATGGGCATGCCATGCCGCACCAGGATCTCATTAGCCGTACAGCACATCCCGGCCAGGACGATCCCTTTCGCTCCTTTTGAGGCAGCGTACTTCAGCATTTCCGGATCTTGGGACGCCACCACGATCATCTCCGAAAGAAGCGGTTCATGACCGTGGACGATGATATTGACGTGATCTTTTTTTAGAACCCCGAGGTTGATCTCACCATGAATGGGATAGGGAGTCCCGAAGAGGACGTCCTGCAGGTCGGTGGCAATCATCGATCCGGCCCAACCATCGGCTAATGCCGCCCTCGAGCACTGCTTGACGATGTTCTGGTAATCCTGGTCCACGCCCATGTGGGTGCGGTGCATGATTTCCACGATCTCCCGGTCAATTCCCCGGGGGACGATATCCAGTTTCTTCCAAAGCTCATAACGGGGCTTCGGGGCGCGCCGGGCATAGTAGACCTCCCCTTCCTGTTTCCCCCATTCTCCAAGCGCTCTCTCCCCCACTTCCACGGCAATTTCATGTATATCCCGGGGCTTCTCCACGCCGTCGACAAGCTCTGTAGTCGCCACATCAAAGTCTTCGGCAATCTTCCGCAACTTGACTTCGTCTTTGATCTGATAATCCGGGGTTTGTTTACGGGCTGCCGCTAAGAACACTTCGGCAACGCCCCGGCCATGATCGGAATGGGCAGCCGCACCGGCGGCGACCATGCGGGCGAAATTGCGGGCGGCAATGGTCTCGGGAGTTGCTCCGCAAAGCCCTTTGCGCATATCCTTTCCTTCCAAATCTTTCTTGGTTAGAGGAAGACGACAGGGTCCTTGGGCGCACATCTTACAGCAAGTCCCCTGAATCCCGATGTTACAGGCTTTCATGGTCTCAGCCCGGTCAAAGATCGTTTCGACTCCCTCGGCCTGAGCTTTGTATAACATCTGAATCGTGGAAGAATCCACGCTCTTTTCCTCTGGTTTTATCGGTTTTTTCTCTTTTTCCATGACCTGCAATTTCCCTTTAGTCTCTTCTGCTGCCATCCTGTTTTCCTCCTTGCTTGACTGGCAACCGCCAGCGATTCAATTCGCCATAAGTTCCGCGATTAACTCCCGAACCAGTTTTATAGCTTCGGGATGTCTCATCACCAATATATCCGCCCCGGCCATCAAAAGGATAACCCCGGTGATGGCCTCCATCAGAATGCCCCTCTTCTTGGCGTCCCCGAGATGCGGGGCGTCTTCCGTCTTTAACTTGGCCTCTTTGGCCTTCCAGACTTCTTTGGCCATATTGCAGAGGAGGGGAAACTGCAGCCTCTCATCCTGTTGAGTCAGGGCGGCCATGCGGTCTCGTTCCATTACCGAATAGGTATATTCGATCCCATACCCCAGACCCCCAGTTGTGGGATCCACTAAAATCTGGGCGTCCGGCACCCCAAGATTTCCCAGGAGAACATTCAACTGCTTCGCCAGGTTGACATCGATGGGAGTGGAAGCGATGAGCGTGTGTTTGTAGCCAATCGCCCCGGCGCCGATTTGTTTGTAGTTTTTCTCCCCCACCGGCCCGATAACCAGGTTTTTCCCAGCACAAAGCTCCGAAACCCGCCGCAGGGTTTCGGCATCCTTTTCATCGTTGCCACAGCCCCATACGATCAAAGGGACGTCCACGGCATCCGCAACTTTTTTGGCGATCATGGCCGCTTCTTCAAAAGGCCGGTTTAACCCATTGGGATCCGTGCTGGCTAACTGCAAACAGATCATTTCTGCCCCGAAAGTATTTATGCACTTCTGAGCCCAGGCTACAGGATCTTGAACCACATCCTTGAAAGGTTCAAGAGCGGCCTCGGCCCAGTCTTCCGGCTGGGCATCGTATATTTCCATTGCGATTCTCGGCGGATGGGGCATCTGGCCTTCAAAAAGGTAAAAGGGATACATGGTTTCCCCGCCTATGGTCAGAGCCTTCCCCCCTGCCCCCACAGTGACCTCTTTGATCTTTCCTGTATAACTCATTTTTGGTATTTCCACAGCTCCCTCCCTGAAAGACAGTGTTTGTTATTCGTATCAGTGGCTAAATAATGCCTTTTTCTCCAGACTCTTGGTCAATGATCCTCCCCCTTTCTGAAAAAGATTAGTGTAAAGTGTTGAGCGTCAAATTTTTTAACAGATTTTTATTTCCAAATATCGGCCTATATCCTATTTTCCTAAACCCGGATCATCTTCTCCATCATCCCCGCGACCCTCTCCACAGCGGGCGACTCCTCGGGAAGATCTAAAAGAGACTTCCCTTGAAGATCATACTCAAAGATCGTGTTGTCCACCGGGATGATCCCCAATAATTCCACTCCTTGTTTCTGAATCTCCTGCTGAAACCCGGCCGCGAGCTCCCCGGGCGCCCGGTCAACGACTAAGTGCTTCTCTTTTACGGCCAGCTTCAGATCCGCAATCAGCTCCCGGATCTTGCCTACGGTGCGGATCCCTTTTATCGAATAATCCGAAAGGAAAAGCAAGTGGTCCACCCCCTGGGTTGTCCGGCGGCTCAAATGCTCCATCCCCGCTTCATTGTCCATAACCACAAAAGGATAATTCTTGGCCAGCTGGTCAATGTGCCGGCGAAGAATGTTGTTGGCGTAGCAATAGCAACCCGGTCCTTCGGGCCGTCCCATGACTAATAGGTCCAGGCCCGGGGACTCGACCAGGGTTTCATGCACCTTCATCTCTAAATAGGTCTCTTTGGCCATTCCCGGGGGCAGATTCATCTTGGATTCAAAAAATTCCTCCCGGGCCCCCCCCAGGCTCTTCTCGGCGTTAAGGCCCAGAGCGTCCGCCAGGTTGGCGTTGGGGTCCGCATCCACCGCCAGAATCGGCCCACAGCCTTTCTTCTTGAGGTACCGGATGACGAGGGCGGAAAGAGTCGTCTTCCCCGTTCCCCCCTTCCCGGCCACGGCAATTACCTGAGTCATTAAAGTACCCAAAGTGTGAAAGTGTTAGTGTGAGTTTAAAAAAATATTACTGACACTGACACTCACACTAATCACTGTTTTAATCTCTGGCTCACCCCGGGAAACTCCGCGCCGTTCGTATGGGGCAAAAATAGAGCCGCTATGTAGTTATCCATAAAACCGGGGCTTTCGCTCAATTCGACATTGGTCATCATCCGGGAAATCCGCTCCCCATCGTCGAGCATCTCGTTGCAAAACGAGATGAGCCTTGCTCCCAAGAGGGAGCCGTTGCCGATAAATAGAAAACGGTCTGGCGGCAGCTCCGGCAGGAGCCCGATGGTAATGGCCCGCTCAACGTCGATGAACGAGCCGAAGGCCCCGGCAATGACGACCTGTTCCAAATTCCCGATGGCCAGCCCAACGGATTGCAGCAGGGTCGCGTAACCGGCGTACATGGCCGCCTTGGCGCGAATGAGGTTGTCGATGTCCACTTCCGTGATGACGACGTCCGCTCCGGTGGCCGTGTCCTCCCCGTAGGCCAGGACGTATTCCATCCCGTCCGGCCCCGGGCGGATGCGCCGGGTAGGCAGGTCGGTGTCAAATTTTCCGTTGGGCGAGATTACGCCGGCTTCTAAAAACTCAGCCACCATATTGATCAACCCCGATCCGCAAATTCCTTTGGGTTTAACCATGCCAATCGTCAGGAGCATGGGCTCAAAGGAATTGGAGTCAAGCCGAAAGTCTTCGATCGCTCCCAGGGTGGCCCGCATTCCGTGTTTGATCCCCCCGCCTTCAAAAGCCGGCCCGGCCGAGCAGGCCGCGGTAACCATCCAGTCCGCATTGCCGATGACGATCTCGCCGTTGGTTCCGATGTCGATGTATAAAGTCAGGGGTTTGCGCTGGTAGATCCCTGAACCCAGGATGCCGGATACGATGTCTCCCCCCACATAGGACGCCACCGAGGGAAACGTATAAAGATGAACATGCTCGCCCACCTCCAGCCCCAGGTTCACGGCCCGGACCGGAGGGATGAAGTTGGCCACCGGTGTATAAGGGGATTCCCGGATATATTTCGGATCCAGCCCTAAAAGAAGATGGGTCATGACGGTATTCCCCGCGGCGGTCATGTGCGATACCCTGGATAAATCGGTTCCTGACTTGGCGGCCAGCTCCCGGACAATTCCATTGATCGTTCCGATGGCGCTCTCCTGCAGCTTTTTCAATCCTCCCGGCTTTTGGGAATAGACGATCCGGCTGATGACGTCGTCCCCGAACTGGATCTGGGAATTATAATCCGAAGCCTCCGCCAGGGTTTTTCTATTGTTTAAATCCAGGAGCTGCCCCCAAACGCTGGTCGTTCCCACATCCAGCACGATGGAATAATGCTCCGGGGCGGTATCTCCCGGTTCCAGGTTGATCAGCTTCACCCGCCTGGAGCCGCGCAACTGGTACTCCCCAAGCTGGGATTCCATCCTCGTCTGCACTAAGGTAGCGGTTACTTTCCAGCCGGCTTCTCTCAGAATAAAAGGCAACTTTTTGAGGAGCCGCGAGTCCACCGAAATCCCTTCATGGCCATGGGTCTTTTTTATCGCCAGGAGCAGGCGGGAAAGGTCCGAACGGTTATCCTTGATCGTTGGCGGATCCATTCCCACGTAGTGCTTGCGCAGAGCCGGGTTGAAGCACCAGCCCAGGACTAAAGATTCCAGCTCCTGGTGGGAAACTTTCCGGCCGGCGCCGACCCGCCCCCGGGTTCGGGCGATTACCCGTTTATCCAGCGAGGATTCAATCGGAACAAGGACCTCTAAGTCGCTCAGGATGCGGGTCTGGCAGGCCTGGCGGGTGCCCCCGCGAAATTCTTCTTCGGAGACGTTTGGTCCTCGGGGGCCCTCCGTCTCACCCTTCTCCACCAGCACCCGGCATTTGCCGCAGACACCCTCCCCCCCGCAGGAAGCCTGGATGTAAACCCCCGCTTCCATCGCCGCCCTGAGCAAGTTCTCTCCTTTGGCGACTTGAATCTCCCGGTTGTGAGGTTGAAAACGAACAAGCATTTCTGTCTTTTTTTACGCTCTGCGCCGTGCGCTATGCGTTCTGGCTATGATACCTGCGGCCGGGGCAGGAGTCCGGCCCGCTCTACGATCTCATGCACCTTTTCCTCCCATTCGATGGCCATGAGATGGATGCCATGGACCCCTTCGATCTGCCGGAGCTTCCTGATCTGTTCCACGCAGATGTTCAATCCTTCTTCTTTGGCTTTCTCTTTCCCTGCGCTCTTCATCCGGTTGATGATCTCATCCGGCACTTCCATTCCGGCAACCTTATCCTTCATGTACCTGGCCATGCCCACGGATTTCAAGGGGGTCACGCCCGCCAGGATATGCACTTTCTCGTGCAGCCCCCGCTCCCGGACCATCTGCATGAACCGCTCGAATTTATCCATATCGTAGATACACTGGGTCTGGATAAAATCGACTCCCGCGGCCACCTTTTTGGCCAGGCGGATGACCCGGTACTCAAACGGATCGGCAAAGGGGTTCTCTGCGGCCCCGATAAACATCGCCGGGACTCCTTCGATCTCGTCCCCCCCCAGAACCTTGTGTTCATCGCGCATCTTTTTGACGGTCTGGATTAACTGGATCGAATCCAGGTCGAAGACATTCTTGGCCGTGGGGTGGTTTCCGAATTTCTGATGGTCTCCCGAAAGACAGAGGATGTTGCGGATCCCCAAGGCATAGGCTCCGAAAATGTCGCTCTGGATGGCAATGCGATTGCGGTCGCGGACGACCATCTGCATGGTCGGCTCCAGACCCATCTGTTTAAGAATGGCCCCCACGGCGATGGAGGACATGCGCACGATGGCGGTCTGGTTATCGGTTACATTGATGGCGTCCACGTTGCCCCTGAGCAGATTGGCTTTGCGCTCGACGACGGAAACATCCGCCCCCTTGGGCGGCCCCAGCTCCCCGGTGACGGCAAACGTGCCGTTGGTAAGGACTTTCTCCAAATTGCTTCCGGCTTTCATATCTTCAAATCCTCCCGGACCCGTTTCCGCGGGCCCCCGTCGCGGCTCGTGGTCCAATCTTTGATGGGCAGGACAATCTCCAACTTTTCCAGCTGTCCCAGTTCCTTGAGACGGTCATAAATCAATTGCCAGCCGCAGTCGATTTCCGGATCAATCTCGCACTTGCCGCGTTTCGACCCGCCGCAGGGTCCATTGAAAAGACTCTTCGAACACCGGGCCACCGGGCAGATGCCCCCCGTCCGGTCCAGGACGCAGTTCCCGCAAGCCTGGCAGCGCTCAGTCCAAACCCCCTGTTCTTCGGTAACGCCGATGAACTGGGTGTCCACTCCCGGCAAAACCGGGTGCTTGCGGAACTTTTCAGCCACAAACTGGATGCCCGCTCCGCAGGCCAAGGAGAGAATGGCCTGATAACCATCGGCATACGGCCGCATCGGTTCGAGATATTCCGTGTCGCACTGCCGCTCCAGAGTTACCTCCTTAATCTCGAGCGATTTCCCCTGGGTCTGGCGAGCCAGGCGCAGGGCCGAGGAAAGAATGCCTACTTCTTTTTCCCCCCCGGCCGAACAGACGGTTACACAACCTTTGCATCCGACGACTAAAATCTTGTCGTAGGGTTCAATCATGGCCAGGATTTCTTTAATGGGTTTCCCTTCCGCAATAATCATCTCAAACTCCTCCTAAAAACGCATAGAGCATAGCGCATGGCGCATAGCGTTTAAAACTAAAAAGCTATGCTCTTTGTTCTTCTTTACGCAATGCGCTATGCGCTATGCGCTCTGCGTATTTTTTGCTCGGGCTGGGCCCCAGTTGGCGGATCTTTTCAGTCATCTCTCGGGCCACTTCTGCAAAGCGCGGTCCCATGGCTGCGGACATGTTATACATCTCCAGCCGGTCTCCACCAATCCCGGCATCCTCCAGGATGCGCTTGGCCATAGCCACCCGTTTCTTGGCCCGCAGGTTGCCGGTGAGGAAGTGGCAGTCGCCCTCCAGGCAACCGGCGACATAAACGCCGTCGGCCCCTTTTTCAAACGCTTCCAGCAGAAAACGGACGTCGATCTTGCCCGTGCAGGGAATCCGCACGATGCGGATGTTCGCCGGATACTGCAAACGCATGGTTCCGGCAAGATCCGCGGCCGTGTAAGCGCAAAAATGGCAACAAAAAGCGATGATCGTCGGCTCGAATTTTTCCATCAAGCGGCCTCCCCTTTCAGCGCATCGGCCGGAATATCAAAAAGAACATCACACTTGGCCATGATCTGCTCATCGGTGAAATGTTGGAGTGTAATCGCTTTCCCCGGGCATTCCGCGGCACAGATGCCGCAGCCATGGCACTTGGCGATTTCGATCTCGGCTACGCCGTCGGCGTTGATCACGGGAACGTTGTAAGGACAAGCGCGCACGCAGGTCAGGCAGGCGGCACACTTTTCCGGGTCCACGACCGAGACCACCCCGCCTACGTAGATCTGGTCCTTGGCCAGGACCGTGCAGGCCCGGGATACAGCGGCCAACGCCTGGGAGATACTCTCCTCGACCATTTTCGGCGAGTGGGCCACCCCGCAGAGGTAGATGCCCTCGGAAGCAAAGTCCACGGGCCTGAGCTTCATGTGAGCTTCCAGGAAAAAGCCGTCGGCGGTTCGGGGCACCTTGAGCATGCTGGCCAGTTTCGCGGTGTCCGCGGCCACGGTAGCCGCGGATAAAATCAGAAGGTCGGGAGCAAAAGAAATGTTTTCCCGCAGGACGGGATTGTACAAGAAGACCTCCAATTTTCCGTCCTGGATCCGAACCTCAGGTTTTTTCTCCTCTTCATACCGCAGGAAGAGCACGCCGGCCTTACGCGCCCGGGCGTAATGTTCCTCCAACATGCTGTACATCCGCATATCCCGGTATAGGATGACCACCCGCGCTTTGGGGTTCAGGGCCTTGATCGTCAAGGCGTTCTTTACGGCCTCAGCGCAACACACCCGGCTGCAATAAGGCCGCTCTTCATTCCGCGACCCGACGCATTGGATCATGACCACTTCTTTCAAATCGCCAGCCTTTTTCCCATCGGTGGCCATGAGCCTCTCCAGTTCCAACTGGGTTAAAATTCTGCTGTCCTCTCCGTAGAGGTATTCTTTGGGTTTGAGCTCTTCCCCCCCGGTGGCCACGATGGTAACGCCATGTTCCAGCTCCCGGGGAAGCATCTTCGCCCCGACCATCAGGCTGGTTTTAAAGTTGCCCACGTAACCCGAAAAATCAGTGACGACGGCATTGGTGAAAACCTGGATCTGGGGATGCCGGGTCACTCGGGTGATCATTTCTTTTAGGTATTGGGGCACGTCTTTCCCGTCCAGCGTTCGGTAAAGATGGCGCAGATTGCCGCCCAGCTCCCCTTCCTTCTCCACCAAGAAAGTTTCAAACCCTTGCTCGGCCAACCCGAGAGCCGCAGTCATCCCGGATAATCCTCCTCCAATCACTAAGCCTTTCTTAATCACCCCTTTGGTCAACTCTTCCAGGGGGCGGATCAGACGGGCGTTGGCCACGGCCATGCGCACCAAGTCCCGGGCTTTCGAGGTTGCTTCTTCTTTCTGGTTCATATGGACCCAGGAACACTGATCCCGGATGTTGGCCATTTCGAAGAGGTATTGGTTCAGACTGGCTTCCCGGATCGTTTCCCGAAAGAGAGGCTCATGGGTGCGCGGGGAGCAGGAAGCCACCACCACCCGGTTCAACTTGTGTTCCTCGATGGCTTTCTTGATCTTTTCTTGCGTATCCTGGGAGCAGGTGTATAGATTTTCTTCCGCAAAGACCACGTTCCCCAGAGTGGCCGCATATTCTTTGACGGAGGGGACGTCGACTACTCCGGCGATGTTATTCCCGCAGCGGCAGACAAAGACCCCGATCCTTGGGGATTCTTCCTTCACATCTTTTTGTTCCGGGTATTCCTTACGAATGACCATCGTTCCCCGGACCTCTGAGAGAATCTCCGAGGCGGCGGCGGCGGCTCCGCTGGCCTGGGCTACTGTCTCGGGAATGTCCTTCGGGCCCTGGAAAACCCCGCAAACGAAAACCCCCGGTTGGGAAGTGGCCAGCGGCGCAAAAATATCGGTCTTGGCAAAGCCATAGGCGTCAAGGTCGATTCCCAACTTTTTCCCCAGCTCTTTGGTGGAGGCCGAAGGAGTCATCCCCACCGAGAGGACCACTAAGTCGAATTCCTCTTCCTGAATCTCCCCCGCTTCATTTACGTAGGAGATCAAAAGGTTTTTGGTCTGCGGGTCCTCTGCCACCCGGGAAATCATGCAGCGCACGTAGCGCACGCCGTATTCTTTTTTAGCCCGTTCGTAGTAGGCATCGAACCCTTTGCCATAGGCCCGGAGGTCGATGAAAAAGATCGTCGGCTCAATTTCCTTGTTATGCTCCTTGGCAATGATCGCTTCCTTGGTCGCGTACATGCAGCAAACCGCCGAGCAATATTTATGGTCCTGGTCGCGGCTGCCCACGCATTGTAAAAAAGCCAACTTCCGCGGTGTTTTCCCGTCCGAGGGGCGATTCACGTGCCCCATCGTCGGGCCGGAGGCCGAAAGCAATCGCTCGAACTGCAGAGCGTTTACTACGTTGGGGTACCGTCCCCAGCCATACTCCGGCGACAATTGGGCGTTGTAAACTTCGTAGCCGGGCGCCAGGATCAGGGAACCCACCGGCACTTCTTCCAGCCGTTCCACCATGTTGTGATCAATCGCTCCCAAGCCACATTTGTAATAACAGCTCAAACACTCCGAGCATACTCCGCAGGCCAGGCACCGGGCCGCCTCGGCCTGGGCTTCTTCATCGGTATACCCTAAATTCACCTCAGCAAACGATCGGGTTCGTTGGACGACCCCCATGGTTTGCACGTGTACCCGGGGAGTTGCGCGGATTTCGCCCAAGGCCATCCGCTCCTTGATTTCCTCCATGGTCAACTTGACAACGGGCAACTCCGGTTTGGCCTCGGGCTCCAATTCGCCACCCCGCAGATAGCGCTGGATGCTGGCTGCCGCCTTATGCCCTGCGGCCACCGCTTCGATGACGAAAGCGGTCCCGCTGATGGCATCCCCGGCAGCAAACACGCCGGGGCGGGTGGTGGCGTAGGTGTTGGGATTGACGGCTACGGTTTCCTGGCGGGTTACGCCTACTCCGGTGCTTTCAGGGATAAACTCCAGACCGGCCCGCTGGCCCACCGAAAAGATCACCGTTTCGCAGGGGACCACGTGCTCTGAGCCGGGCACAGGGACGGGCCGGCGGCGGCCGCTCCCGTCCGTCTCCCCCAGCTCCATGCGGATGAAGCGGATTCCCGCCACGCGGCCATTCCCGTCGCCGATGATCTCGGCCGGGTTGGACAGGAAGTGAAATTGCACGCCTTCTTCTTCGGCGTGTTGAATTTCCAGCGAGTCAGCCGTCGCTTCCGCGGGCGACCGGCGATAGTGGACATGCACTTCTTTGCCAAACCGGACCGCCGTGCGCGCGCAGTCCATGGCCACATCGCCCGCGCCGATCACGATCACGCGCTGGCCCAGTTCCGGAGGGTTGCCCAAGCGCACGTCCCGGAGAAAGGGAGTGTTGAGTAGCACCCCTTTCAGGTCCGCGCCGGGGATCGGTAAGGGGATCCCCTTATGCGCCCCCACGGCAATGAGCACCGCGTCGTACCCTTGGATAAATAAATCCTCGATATGGACCACCGGACTGTTCAATCGCAGGTCCACCCCCAGGTCGACGATGTCGGCCACTTCGCGCTCGATGATCTCCGCCGGCAAGCGGTACTCGGGCACGCCGACGCGCAACATACCCCCCGGAACCGGCAGCCCCTCAAATACCGCAACCGGATAACCCAGCCGCACTAAGTCCTGGGCCGCCGTCAGTCCACATGGCCCTGCTCCGATAATGGCCACACGCTTGTCTTGGGTTGGCTGAATGGGCGTAACCGGGGAACGGGGCTGGGCGTAAACTTTATCGGTGACAAAACGTTTGAGCGCGCGGATGTCGAGGGGTTGATCGACCAGGTTGCGGTTGCAGGCGTCTTCGCAGCGATGGTTACAAATGCGCCCGCAGATCCCGGGAAAAGGATTGTCTTCTTTGATCACCCGCAGGGCGTCCTCGTAACGGCCTTCGCGGATGAGGGCAATATAGCCTTGGGCGCGCTGGCCGGACGGGCAAGCATCCCGGCAGGGAGCGATGCCTCTTTTTTCAATGGCAAAAGCATTGGGTACAGCCTGGGGGTAGAGTTTATAAGCGGCCCGCTGCTTGGCCATCCCTTCATCGAATCGCCCCGGGATGATGACCGGACACACCTGGGCGCATTCACTGCAGCCCGTGCATTTGCTCACGTCGATATAGCGCGGCTTGCGGCGGACTGTAACCATGAAGTTGCCAGCCTGGCCATCCACTTTCATGACTTCGGTATCGGTCATCAACTGGATGTTTAGGTGCCGCCCCGTTTCCACTAACTTGGGGCTGATGGTACACATCGAGCAATCGTTGGTGGGAAAGGTCTTATCCAACTGGGCCATCCGCCCGCCAATGGCCGTGGTTTCTTCCACTAAGTAAACCTTAAAGCCGGAATTGGCCAGGTCTAAGGCGGCTTGCATTCCACCTACGCCGCCGCCGACCACCATCACAGATCCAGTTTTTCCGCTTTTTGTCAGTTGAGGGTCTTTCACTTTCTCCATTTAAATTCCACCTTCATAGCAGGCCTTTAAGAGTTAAAAGTTTCACGGGATTCACGAAGTGCCTTTTGAACCATTGGCCCGCATCCCGATGGGCCATGGCCAGGCCGATCAGCTCCGTGAAGTAAAGGACAGGCAATTCATACCGCTTCCCGGTTTGCCGCGAAATATCTTCCTGCCGGGAATCAAGGTTGGATTGGCATAGGGGACAAGCCACGACAATGGCCTCGGCGCCGGCTTCCAGAGCCTTGTCGAAAAGCTTCTGGGTCAGGCGGAGGACGATATCCGTCCGGGTAAGCACTAAGCTGCCCCCGCAGCAATCTGTTTTATACGACCAGGGAATCGATTCGGCCCCCAGCATCCCCATCAGGCGGTCCATTTCCTCCGGGTTTTCAAAGTTCTTCGCGCCGGTAACCCGGGGGGGCCTGACCAGCAAGCAGCCGTAGTAACATACCACCTTTAGCCCGGTTAACGGCCGCTTCATCAAAACTTTTATTTTTTCCAGAAGCTCGGAGCTGGCCAGGAACTCGAGAAGGCTCAGAATGTGGAAATTCCCGGTCAAAGCTTTGGCCCCATGGCCCTTGGCGGCTTCTTGCTCCGCGGCTTTGAACCGGCTGTAGCACGCCGCGCAGGGAATCACGACATCCATCCCCTGCTCCCCGGCAATGGCCAGGTTGCGGGCGGTCAGGTTGAAGGCTAAGGATTCATCGGTGCTATGGGCAGAACTGGCTCCGCAACAATTCCAGTCCGGCAGTTCGCACAACTCCACGCCGAGCCTCTCGCTGACCGCCTTGGTGGATTCATCGTATTCCCGAGATGTTCCGTGGAGGGCGCACCCGGGGTAGTAAGAAACTTTCACAGTTTTTTCCTTCTTTATGATTTAGGTTTGGGAAAGAGGGCTTTGACCTCCTTCTTGCGGCTTATTCCTGAAGGCAGAAGTTTCAGTTTTCCTTTGCTGAACATCTTCCAGCCCAGCTTGAAATCATCGAAAAATTTTCCCGTCTTCATTTTATAGCGCGCCATCATCCCCAGCTCGTGAACCCGGCCGTGAGTGCGGATGGAATTTAGGAACGCGGCGTGAAAAAGCGGGACTTCCTTCTCCGCCGGGGTCACCCCTTCCCGGAGAGCGCACTGGCGGAGCCAGTCCATGACTTTAGCGATATCAATATCATTCGGGCAACGCGTGCTGCAGGTATAGCAGGAAGCACAGACCCAGATTGTCTTGGATGAAAGGAGCCTATCTTTCATCCCCAGGGAGACCATCTGCATGACCTGGTTGGGTTTATAGTCCATGGCAAAGGCCACCGGACACCCGGCCGAACACTTCTGGCACTGGTAACAATCCTGGATGTTGATCCCGCTGTCTGCAAAGGGGAAGCCCCCGGGATCGGTACGCTTTCCTGTTTCCATTTTGCTTTCTGCCAAAGGTCTGTTCTCCTTTATTAAATTTAATAGGACGCAGATTTCCGCAGATAACAACAGTTAAGTACGTTGTTTTAATAGGGGATAGCAGTCTCTGCCCCGAAATCCTGCATTCCCCTATTAAAAAGATACCCCTCGGCGAATTTCACCGCTATGAGGTATATCATTCCTAAAAGAAGCTAAGCACCGTGCCGCAGAACGTTCTTGCGGTTTCAGCCCTTAATCCCCGCCGCAACTTTGGCCGCTTTGACTGTATTCGTCATTAACATGGTTATCGTCATCGGGCCCACCCCTCCGGGAACCGGCGTAATGGCGCTGGCCTTTTCTTTGACTCCTTCAAAATCCACATCCCCGCAGAGGATTGCTTTTCCCTCCTTGGTCATCCCCACGCGGTTCACCCCGACGTCGATGACTACGGCCCCTTCCTTGACCATGTCTGCGGTTACGGCCTTGGGCTTGCCCGCGGCTACAACCAGGATGTCTGCCCTTTTGGTATGGAAAGCGATATCTCTCGTTCCCGTGTGACAGATCGTTACCGTGGCATTGGCTCCCTTCTGCTTTTGGAGCAATATGTTCGCAATGGGTTTGCCGACAATGTTGGACCGCCCTAATACTACGACTTCCGCTCCATCGATCTTCGCCCCGGAGCGAATGAGCAGCTGCTGAATCCCGGCCGGGGTGCAGGGAAGATAATCCGCCTCGCCGATCATCAATTTCCCCACGTTCACAGGGTGGAAACCGTCCACGTCCTTCTTGGGATCGATGGCATAGAGAACTTTGGTTTCGTTGATATGCTTGGGCAGCGGCAATTGCACTAAGATTCCGTGGATCTTCGGGTCCCGGTTGTACTTCTCGATCAATTCTAAAAGCTTCGCTTCGGTAATATCCGCAGGTTGGTTGTCCTGAACCGAATAGAATCCCAATTCCTTGGCGGTTTTTTGCTTTCCGGTTACATAGCTTACCGAAGCCGGGTTTTCTCCCACCAGAATCGTCACCAACCCGGGGACTACGTTGTGTTTTTCTTTGAGCAGCGAGATTTCTCGGGATAGTTCTTCCCGGATTTGTTTCGCCACTTCCGTCCCGCTGATAATCTTCGCGGCCATTTTTTTCCTCCTATTTTTCTAAAAGCATTCACCGCAGAGCGCGCCGAGGTCGCAGAGAATTTCTATAATTAAAAAACCGAACGTTGGCTTTTTATAATTTTGTTCATTTACCTCAGCGTTCTCAGCGATCTCTGCGGTGAATAAGTTAAAAGAGTCCTTTCACCTTGCCGGTCTTCACATCCACGTCGATCCTCCGGAAGGCAGGATCCGAGCTGGTTCCGGGCATCAGGCTGATGGTCCCGGCGCAAGGACAGAGAAACTTCGCCCCCGAATAAACCAGGATGTCCCGAATGGGCAGCGTCCAGCCTTTGGGGACTCCCTTGAGGGCTGGATCATGAGTTAAACTCAGATGAGTCTTGACCATCATGGTGGAAAAATCCTGGAATTTGGGGTCGGACTCAAATTTCTTGGCTTTGGCGGTAGCCTCGGGCATCCAGGAAACGCCGTCCGCCCCGTATACTTTCTTGGCAATGGTCTCCACCCGCTGGCGCAAAGGCATCTCCAAAGGATAGAGAAACTTGAAATCCACTTTGTCGTTGCAGGCTTCGATGACCGCATCCGCCAGTTCCAGGGCTCCATCCCCCCCGTTGGCCCAGTGGGAGGATACGGCGCAGCGCGCCCCGGCCTGCTCGGCCGCTTTGCGGATCAGGGCAATCTCAGCTTTCGTATCCGTATGGAAGGAATTGACGCAAACGACGGGGTTGATTCCGGCCTGCTTGACAATGCCGATATGGTGGATCATGTTGGCCACCCCTTTTTCCAGGAGCGGCAAATTTTCCTTGGTATAGGAGGGATCCAGAGGAAGACCGGCCACCACCCGAGGTCCGCCCCCGTGCATCTTCAACGCCCGGACCGTGCTGGTGATTACCGAAACGTTGGGAATGAGACCGCTCAGCCGGCATTTGACATCCCAGAATTTTTCAAACCCGATGTCGGCGCCGAACCCGCTTTCGGTGACATGATAATCGAACATTTTCAGGCCGATGCGGTCGGCGATGATGGAGGATTGTCCGACGGCGATATTGGCAAAGGGCCCGGCATGAATCATAACGGGCTGTCCTTCGACGGTTTGCATGAGGGTGGGGTTAATCGTGTTGCGCATCCAGGCGCACATGGCTCCGGCGACTTCGAGGTCGCTGGTAGTTACCGGATTGCCTTTTTTATCGTAGGCTACCGTGATTTTGCCCAGCCTTTCCCGCAAGTCGGCCAGGTCCCGAACAATGGAGAGGATGGCCATGAGCTCGGAGCTGACGGCAATGCCAAACCTTGAGGACATCAGGAAGCCGTCCATTTTCCCGCCGATCCCCATGAGGATATTCCGCAATCCCTGGGCGCAAAAGTCTATCACCCAGCCCATTTCCACGTTCTTGGAATCAATGTCCAGACGTTTCAGATTGCGCTTGGCCAACTGCTCGTCCGTGTAATTGGCTTCGTGCTGCATGCGGGCATTGAGGGCTACCATAGCTAAATTGTGGGCATTCATGAGGTCATTGATGTCCCCCGTAAGCCCCATGGAGAACTCGGTCAGGGGAATTGCCTGAGCATTTCCCCCGCCGGCCGCGCTCCCTTTGATGTTCATGGTCGGCCCGCCCGAAGGCTGGCGGATGCAGCCGCCGACATTCTTTTTCCTTTTTCCCAATCCCTCGATAAGCCCCATAGAAGTGGTAGTTTTCCCCTCGCCGAGGGGGGTGGGAGTAATGGCGGTTACTTCGACATACTTGCCATCGGGCTTATGTCCCAGGCGGTTGATGATCTTCATAAAATCGAGCTTACCCAGCCGCCCGTAAGGGATCACTTCATCCTTCTCCAGCCCCAGCTCTTTCTGCCAGTCCCCGATTGATTTCATATGCGCTTCGGCAGCCTCAGAGATCTGCCAGTCAGCCATTTTTACTGCATCATAGGCCATTTCCTATTCCTCCTTTTTTTTAGTTTGCTGAATTCTTTTAAATTCTTTTCGCAGTAGCGATTAGAAACACCCTTACCTCCTTGGTCAAAAGGGGTCGGTGCAATCCTTACATGAAGATCATTCCTGGATGTTCCTGACCACCCCCTCCCTGAAAAATTTTCCCCTTTTACGATTTACAACCCCGGCTATCCCGATCAAAAAATGCTTGTGGATTTGTTGCCGAAATCTCCTCGTCGCTTTTCCCCCAAAAGGAATTTTTATTGCCCCTGGACGATTCAGGTTGAATTTTTCAAAGTTGTAATTCGGTCGTTCTGGTTTCAGGCTCTTTCGTGGAGAGAAAAAGATCCGGGGTGAGGTATGGGTGAAAGAAAAAAGGATGGTGCTTTGTGTCCCCTGTCCTTTTCCCGAATACAAATGCCCAAAAGAACTGTTAAACATCCCCCCGGGGCAAAAGTTTCCTTTTGCCTCTCGGGTTTGAACCGATTTAAACCAGATCAACTTAAAACACTTTAATCAACCTTTGAATCGCCATAAACCTGTAACGGTTTGCGGAACGAATGGTCTGAGGATGCCCGTTTTTCCAGAGATAAAATTTTTCGCCCGCATTTAACCATATGTGGGATATCTTGTCAAGCTTTTTCGCCTTGAATTCTGCCGCTCTTTCTTTTTAAATTTCTCTTTTATTAACGCGAGAGTGGAAGGAAATGGAGGCGGGCCGATCCGCTCCAACAATTTTGGCTCTCCTTGCCCGGTTCCTTGGAAGAATCACCGCCGGATGATGATTCACGAATCACCCTAAAAAAATGGGGGAGACAGGCGATTCTCTCCAAAATAAATCCCCCTAAAAGGGGAAGGTGTGAAAAAATTCAAATCTGGATGGGGAAAACTCTTCTTGTTGTCCAGGGGTCGGAAAAATTCGTCCGCCTGAGGCGGACCAAAATCGGGGGGACAGGAATGATCCCCAACGGATAATATGCCTTCCGCGAAGGGACGCCGGCAACTTGGAACAAAACCATGTAGATACATAGGGATTGGCCTTCGGGCCTAACCGAAGTTGATTCCCCTGCCGGCAACAAGGAGAGCACCGCATCATTTTGGCAAGCGAATTTTTCTGGCCCCTGGACATGAGTGAAGCCTCTCTTTTCCCCCTACCCCAATTTTTTCACAGCTTCGGGCGGATCAGGAAACGGTTTCGGCTAACAGCGATCGGGTCCGGAAAAGGCGGGTGGCGATCAAGCAGGAGAACCTCTGAAGAAATAACAAGCCAAAGGTTGGGTGGCGCTGGAATAGACGTTCCATGTCCTTCCCTTTGATCATAAGAACCTGACAATCCTCAAGAGCTTTGGCCGTAGAGGTATATTTACGGGGATACACGAGCGCCGACCATCCGAAGAGGTCGCCTTTTTTCTTGACAATCCCCGTTATAAATTCCCCTTCCCCCTGGCGGCTGGAAAGAGCGACTGCCCCCTTCGAAAGAACTAAAAGGTGGCGAGCCCGGCTCTTCTCTTTGAGAATGATCGCCCCTTTGGTGAAGGAGACCTGGCGGAACAATGCGGCCAGTTCCTTTAGGACTTTTTCCGGTGCTCCCCGAAAATAGGAAGAACGCAGCAGATCTTTTGCAATCGTCCCGGTCGTGGATTTTGCTGTCGCTTTCATGTTCCCTCTTTCATCGGGAATTCCAGCGGAAGATAAACCCGAATTTTGGATCAGATTCCCGGCTGATTCCCCACTTCAATCGAACCCCATCGCTAATGGCTTCTTCCATCCTCCCTGACTTGCCTCATTCTTTTTAACTATTTTATCAGAGGATCATTCCCAGTGCAACCCCAGAATAATTCCCCCCGATCCATCAACGAGGCGATCACCGCCGCGGGCGCGATGGGCTTTGCGTTCAAGCCCCTTCGCGGTACGCTTTCTGGTATTCTGACCAGAGGAATTCTTTTTTGACCCCATGGTCGATAAAATCCCAGGGCAGGATTTCTTCCCAACCTCGCTCCCGGTAAACGTAAAAATCCGGGTTCACATCAACGGAACGATAGACCTGCGGCCAGTTCCACCCAAGGCCGTGTCCAGTTAATAACAACTTTCCGACCCGTCGATCCCCCCGCGCCAAAAGGGCCTGCAAAAAAGCCCATTTCGGGAAATCGGCCGAGACCGAAAGGCCCTTCTCCCGCCGAAGCCCGTTTTTTATAGTTTTGATCTTTTCATTCAAGCTCCGCAGGTCCTCAAAAGGATGCCACTGGAAGGGCGTGGCCGGCTTGGGAACGAAAGAATTCAGGCTGAGAGTGATTCTTTCTATCCCCTTCCTCCCTCCGCTTGCTTTCCGGATGTGATGCCTGATTCTTTTGGCAAGGTCGACGATCCCCTTGACATCTTCCATCTTTTCCCAAGGCAGGCCGATCATAAAGTAGAGGCGGAGGTTTTGCACCCCGCGATCGGCCAGGATTTCCGCCGCCCGGAGGATTTCCTCCTCCGTGAACCCTTTGCGCACCACCCGGCGCATTCTCTCGGACCCTGCCTCCGGGGCCAGGGTGATCGTCTTCTGTCCGCTTTCCAAAACAAGGTCGGCCACTTCTGGCGTTAGGGAATCCACTCTGAGGGATGAGAAGGAGAGGGACCTGGGGGATTGGAGAATCCCCTGTCCGAGGGTGACCAGATCAGGGTAGTCCGAGATTGCCGCGCCCACCAGCCCGACTTTTTCCGCCGGGCCAGCCCCCGCAAGGATTGCCTCCCTAAGGAGAGGGCCGTCCCGTACTCGATGAGGATAGTAGGTGAAACAACTGGCGCAGAACCGGCAGCCGCGCCGGCAGCCGCGGCTGAGTTCAAGCAAGAACATCCCCGAGAGTTCTGTATTCGGCGTTACCAGAACAGAAGTTGTGAGAGATTCATTCAGATTCTTTAGCCAGGCTCTCTTGACCCGCGACGGGAAGGCTCCCTGGGGAACAAACGAATCAATCGTTCCATCCGCCCTGTAAGATACCTCATAAAACTGAGGAACGTAGATTCCTTCGATCTTCGCCAGCTCGGCCAACAGGGCCTCTCTATTCACCCTCTTGCCCCGGCCTTGCCGCAGGGCCTCCGTCAAGGCCGGCGCAACGACTTCGGCCTCCCCGATCACGAAGAGGTCTACAAAGTCGGCCAGCGGCTCGGGGTTCATCAACACGGTGGCCCCGCCGGCAATGACTAAAGGATGGACCGCGGTCCGCTCCTTTTTGAGCATGGGAATCCTGGCCAATTCCATCATCTGGAGGAGGTGGGGATAATCATTCTCGTAGGAGATGGAAAAGGCCAGGACATCAAAGTGGCTGACCGGCCGCTGGGATTCCAGGACAAAGAGCGGGGTTCCTGTCCGGCGGTGCTCCTCGTAATCTTCAGGGTCCGGCAAAAAAACCCGTTGGCACACTATGCCCGGCTGCCCGTTGAAAAGCCGGTAAACCGCCTGGAACCCCAAGTTGGACATCGCCGCGTAATACCGTTGAGGAAAAGCCAGAGCGATAAACAATTCTCCCCTGTGGTCGACCGCTTTGTTCTCCCCGCCCCCCAATAAAACTTTTCTCTCGGCGGCCAGGAGTTTTTTGGCTTTTTCAATCAGCTTGTTGGACATGCTTGGCCAAAGAAGCCTTCAGCGTTCAGCGATCAGCTTTCAGCTAAAGAAAGATCATGTTTTTTTTAGCTTTCCGCTGATTGCTGACCGCTGATAGCTGTTTTTCAATCCGCCTGCTTCCTCAAGAAGGTAGGGATATCGTACTCATCTTCCCCCACGTGGGCCGGAAAACGGCCTTTATGAAACTTGGCCGGTTTTTCCTGAGCCTCAACGGTCTTCTCCTGGCGGATGAACGTGGGAATATCCCGGTTGCTTTCCCTGTGGGTAAAGCTGACGACGGTCTTTTCTTGTTCCAGGGCGGAGGCTGGAGATTCAAGCCGGCGCTCTTCCTCTTCCAGCGCTTTTCCGAATCCCGTGGCAATCACCGTGACCCGCATTTCCTCCCCCAGGTTTTCATCAATTACGGCCCCGAAGATGATGTTGGCATCATCGTGGGCTTCCTCCTGGATGAGTGAGGAGGCCTCGTTTACCTCGTAGAGGGTCAGGTCGGGCCCCCCCGAAACGTTGATCAAAATCCCCCGGGCTCCAGCGATGGTAATATCCTCCAGCAGAGGGCTGGAGATGGCCCGTTGGGCGGCTTCGATGGCCCGATTTTCCCCGCTCGCGCACCCTGTCCCCATCAGGGCCAATCCCATTTCCGCCATCACCGTCCGGACATCGGCGAAATCCAGGTTAATCAAGCCGTGGACCGTAATCAGGTCCGAAATTCCTTTGACGGCCTGGAGCAGGACCTCATCCGCTTTCCGGAACGTCTCCAGCAAGGGCATATCCCGGCCAGCAATGTTGAGCAATCTCTGATTGGGGATGGTGATCAGCGTGTCCACGCATTTACGAAGTTCTTTGAGCCCTTCTTCGGCCTGCTGCTGCCTTTTCTTGCCTTCGAAGAGAAACGGTTTGGTGACGACGGCTACCGTAAGCGCCCCCGCATCTTTAGCGATGGAAGCCAGAATCGGCGCCCCGCCCGTGCCCGTACCGCCACCCATCCCCGCCGTTATGAAGACCATATCGGCGCCACTTAGAATCTCCCGGATCCGGTCTTTGTCCTCCAGGATGGCATTTTTCCCAATCTCGGGGTTGGCTCCGGCTCCCAGGCCTTTGGTCAGCTTGGCCCCTAATTGAATCTTGATGGGCGAACCGCAGTTGGCCAGAGCCTGGGCATCCGTGTTGGCCCCGATAAACTCTACCCCGCTCAAACTGGATTTAATCATGGTGTTAACGGCATTGCATCCCCCGCCCCCGATGCCCACCACTTTCAAATTGGCCCCTGAATTCCTGCTTTCTTCCAATTCAAACATTCCCCCCACCTCCCTTTTAAATTATTGCGGACTGGCGATTGCGGATTTACGATTCTTTAATTTTTATTTGCTTTTCGTTCCGCATCCCGCATTCCGAAATCTTTTAGAAGAATTCGCTGAACCATTTTCTCATTCTCTGGCCCACCTTACCGAATAGATTGCGGTCGCTGCTTTTAAAGCGGCCTTCGGCTCCGTGTCGTTTTCCATAGAGTACCAAACCGACGGCCGCAGCGTACATGGGATTATTGACTACATCCACCAGGCCGCCCACCCCTGAAGGATACCCTCGACGAACCGGAAGGTTGAAAATCTGCTCGACCAATTCGGGCAGTCCTTCCAGAGAAGCAGTTCCTCCGGTGAGCACAACCCCCGACGGGATAAGGTTTTCGTACCCGGATTTGAGGATCTCGCGGTGGACGAGGGTGAAAATTTCTTCCATCCGGGGTTCAATGATCTCAGCCAGGATCTGCCGGGACAGAACCCTGGCTCTCCTCCCCCCCACGCTGGGAACTTCAATGGTTTCCTCCTTTTTCACCATCGAAGTCAGCGCGCACCCGTATTTGGTTTTGATCTTCTCCGATTCCACCAGGGGTGTTCTCAACCCCACCGCGATATCGTTGGTCAGGTGATTGCCCCCCAGGCCAAAAATAGCGGTCTGCCGGACCGCACCTTGCGAGAAAACGACCAGATCGGTTGTCCCGCCGCCAATGTCCACTAAGGCAACGCCGAGATCCTTTTCGTCCGGGATGAGCACCGCCTCACTGGCCGCTAACTGTTCCAGGACGATGTCACTCACCTCGAGATCTGTCCGGTTGCAGCACCGGATGATATTTTGGGCCGAGGTTACGGCCCCGGTAACGATATGGACTTTCGCCTCTAAGCGAACCCCGGACATTCCCAGGGGCTCCATGATTCCGTCCTGTTCATCCACGATGAATTCCTGCGGGAGAACATGAATGACTTCCCGGTCCATGGGAATGGCGACGGCCCGGGCGGCGTCTATGACCCGCTTTACATCGCTTTCCGAGACTTCTCGATTTTTAACGGCCACAATCCCGTGGCTGTTAAACCCCCGGATATGGCTTCCGGCAATCCCGCAATAAACGGCCGTAATCTCCGCTCCGGCCATCAGCTCCGCTTCCTCCACGGCTTTGCGGATCGATTCTACCGTGGCGTCGATGTTGATAACCACGCCCTTGCGCAGCCCCTTCGAAGGGTGGGTTCCGATGCCCACGATATCCACGCCGGAATCGCTGATTTCCCCCACAATGGCGCAGATTTTGGTGGTCCCAATATCCAGGCCGACGATGATGTTTTCTCTCTTCCCTTTTTTAACCATGGGGATTCCCCCTTCCCAAGGAACGATTCCCAAACAGCACAACAGGGTCCGTGTCAGTGTTTAGTGTCAGTAAAGACATTTTTTACTGACACGGACACTCACACTGATATTCACACTTCCCCTTCAAGATTTTCGGTTTTTTTCCGTCCCGGTTTCCTTCATTTTGACCACTAC
>CAZIDC010000001.1:35456-43403 GCA_964537885.1 uncultured Syntrophaceae bacterium
CCCTTCAAGATTTTCGGTTTTTTTCCGTCCCGGTTTCCTTCATTTTGACCACTACTTTCCGGGGAAAATTGAGGTCCATATATTCAACCTCCCCGGCTTTCTGCCGTAAATCCGGGAGCACTTTTTCCAGGCGGTCCAATTTTTCTTGGAATCCTCCCGAACCCAGGCGGATGGGTATTCCTCCCTTGAGAGTAAAGAGCGTCAGCCCCCTTTTCTTGCAGAGGGCAATCTCGGAAACATCCTGCGGCGTTAAGGTTTTGTATTTCCCGAGAAGGTCCAGAAGTTCCAGGGCTTGAAGGATCAATCCCATGGCCTGTTGATTCCGCTCCACAACATCCCGGTGTTTCAACCCGGTGAGCACCGGAAAATTGACCCGATCCCCGGGCTTTACCTTTTTAAAAATTTCTCCGTTACGATCCAATAAATATAAGTCATCCGTGAGGATCAAAGCCTGGGGGATCCTTTCCCGGACTTCGATGATCAAGGCCTTCCGGGACCAATCCCGCTTGACTTTGGCTTTTTCCACCCAAGGATGCTGGGCCAGCCGGTTGCTGACCTCCCTCAAATCCAAGTTGACCAGGCTGTCTTTGAAATCCACTTTAGCTAAGTTGAGCAATTCAGTCTCCGTGGCGTTCAGGCACCCCATGATTTTGATCTCGCCGATATTCAGACTGGCGAAACGCTGGGAATACTGGTAGATCGTAAAGCCTAAAAAGGTCAGGCTGGCCAGCATGGCAAGGCTGAGAACTCCCTTCCCAACCTTCACGGCTAAGGTGCGCAATCGGCCGGCTTTTTTCTTTCTGATGCGGCGGATCTTCCGTCGCGCTCTGACCTGGTCCCTGGTAGACATCTTTCAGCCAGGCCCTTCCTCATCTCTCTTCGACGGATGGCTGCCCCCAGTCAGTTCCTCCGTATGGGATCTAACCGCAATTTTCAAACGCGCCCCGCATAGGATTCGTTCCACCAGACTCGGAAAATCGATGCCTGCGCCCCTGGCGATCTCAGGCAGAAGGCTCAAGGCCGTCATTCCGGGAAGGGTGTTGACTTCCAGGACGACAAATCTTCCCATCTCTCCGGATGGTCCTTCTTGGTAAAGAAGGTCCACCCGTGTGGCCCCTTCGCATCCCAGGACACGATGAGCCTCAATGCCCAAACTCAGGGCCCGGTTATAATCCCCGGGGGGTAAAGGCGCCGGGAGGACATGCTGGGCCAGGCCATCCGTATACTTGGCTTCGTAACTGTAAAACTGCCCTTTGGGGATGATCTCTATCGCCCCCAGGGGAGTATCATCCAATACCCCTACTTCTATTTCCCTTCCTTTAATGTACTCCTCCACCAAAATTTCCTTGTCGTATCCGAAGGCCCTTTTTAGAGCCTGGGGAATCTGGCTTTCATCAGCGACCACCGTCACCCCAACGCTCGACCCTTCCTGCGAAGGCTTGATCACAACCGGGAGGGAAAAGGGCAGCTTAGAAGGGTCAAGTTTTTCCTCTCTGTTATTGAGGACGATATATTGGGGCACCGGAAGATTGTTCAACACGAAGATCTCCCTGGAAAAAACTTTGTTCATGGCCAGGGCGCTGGCCAAGACCCCCGATCCGGTGTAAGGAATGCGCATCATTTCCAGAAGTCCCTGCACCGCTCCATCTTCCCCCAGGCGACCGTGAAGTCCGATAAAAGCCACTTCGATCTTTTCTTCCGCCAGCCGCCGGGCTAAGTGCTCATCGCCTTCAATCGGGCGGGCATTATACCCCAATTCCTGCAAAGCCTGTAAAATCGCCCGGCCGGTCATCAAGGAGACTTCTCTCTCAGCCGACTTCCCGCCCATCAGTACGCCGATCCGTTGGCCCCCAAATTCTTCCTTTCCCCCTGGCCATCCCTGTTTTTTTTCTCTCCCCATCATAGAATCATTTCTCATTCTTCCCTTTTCATTTTTCCTTCTGCCTTTTGTCTGTTCTTTTTAATCTTCCCCCACCACTTGAATTTCCATCTCCAGGGCGACCCCCTTTTCCTGAAAAACCTTCTCCCGGACTTTCTCGATGAGGGAGAGAATATCCCTGGCCTTCGCGTTGCCCCGGTTAACGATGAAATTGGCATGCTTCTCGGAAACCTGGGCATCCCCCACGCGACTGCCCTTCAACCCCACTTCTTCAATGAGCCTTCCTGCCGGTCCCCGGGTTGGATTCTTGAATACCGAACCCGCGCTTGGAAGGTCGTAGGGTTGCTTGGCCATCCTCTGGCGCAATATTTCTTCCACCTTGGCCTTGATCGCCGGGCCACTTCCTTCCTTCAGCCGCAATCTTCCCGCGAGAATGACCCCCCCCGGAGGAAGATCCTGCGAACGGTAAGAAAAATAGATCGTCCCCTTCCCTTTTTCCTGCACGCTTCCATCCGCAGCCATCAACTGGAAAGAATCGACAACATCTTTCATCTCCCCCTGGAAAGCCCCGGCATTCATAAAGAAGGCCCCGCCGACAGTCCCGGGGATTCCAGCCGCAAACTCAAGACCGGATAAGCCTTCCTGCCAGGAAAACTCCACAAGCTTTTTTAGAGACCCACCCGCTTCCGCCAGGATCAGACTCTCTTGCGGCCCCCGCTCGACCCTCTCGCACCGGAGAAATCCGCGAGCAAGAGAAATGGCTACGCCGCGGATTCCTCCGTCCCGGACTAACAGATTGGTTCCATTCCCGAGGACAAAGTAAAGAACGCCTTCCCGGTTGCACCATCGAATAATCTTTTGCAGGTCTTCCCGGTCCGCGGGGAAAGCCATATAGTCAACCCGCCCTCCGACTCGAAAGGATGTATACTCGGACATCGGAACGGAGTACCGGATCTCCCCTTGAATCATCCCCGCCAATTGAGAGATGGTGACTTTACTCATGCAGTACCCGCAACCCCCTACTCCTTACACCCTACACCCGACACCCTCTTTTTTTTCCGCCTTGCCCCCCGCGTCTCTTCCTTTTTCAGCCGTTCGATCAAGGTCTCCCCTACCTTCCAAATATCCCCGGCCCCAAGAGTGAAAACCATATCCCCGGGCCTGAGCCGGGGGAGGAGGCCATCGATGATTTCGCCCTTGTCCGGGACCAGCATCACATCCTTGTGTCCATGCCCTTTAATCCCCTCATAAAGCCCTTGAACATTCACTCCCGTTATAGGATCTTCTCCTGCGGGATAAATTCCGGTCAAGAGAAGAACATCCGCCTGGTTGAAAGAGGTCAGGAAATCCTTGAAAAGATCGCGAGTGCGGGTATAGCGGTGGGGCTGGAATATGACCACGGTCCGCCTTCCCCATCCGCTCTTGGCCGCGCTCAAGGTGGCCTTGATCTCCGCGGGGTGATGTCCGTAGTCATCCACCACCATCACTCCGCCCCATTCCCCTTTTATCTGAAACCTTCTCTGCACCCCGCTGAACGACCCTAAGGCTTCTTTAACCGCATCGAAGCTCAGGTCCAATTCCGTCGCGGTGGCCAGGGTAGCCAAAGCGTTGTAAACACTGTGCAGGCCAGGCATCATGATGGAAATTTTCCCCAGCTCGCGATTATTTTCAAAGGCCTGAAAGGACGTCGCGAAACCGTGGTAGGATACATCGGCCGCCCGGAAGTTGGCCTGGGTGCTCAATCCGTAGGTTACGTACCTTTTGCTCACCCGAGGAATCAGGGTTTGGACATTTTCATGGTCAAGGCAGAGCACCGCCAGTCCGTAGAAGGGTACTTTGTTGATAAATTCCAGGAAGGCCTTCTGGATTTCTTCCAGATCGCGGTAATAATCTAAGTGCTCCGGATCGATGTTCGTCACCACGGCGATCGTCGGCGAAAGTTTGAGAAAAGAGCCGTCGCTTTCATCGGCCTCGGCGACCAGAAGCTCTCCTTGCCCCAATTTGGCATTCGAACCGAAAATGTTCAGCTTTCCGCCAATGACCGCCGTGGGATCGAGACCTCCATGAGCCAGCACGGTAGCGATCATGGAAGTGGTAGTGGTTTTACCGTGGGTTCCGGCAACGGCTACCCCGTATTTCATCCGCATCAGTTCGGCCAGCATCTCCGCTCTGGGGATCACGGGAATAATCCGGTCGTGGGCGGCGAGGACTTCGGGATTGTCTTTCCGCACAGCCGATGAAGTAACCACTACATCTGCGTCTTCCAGGTTTTCCGCACGGTGCCCAATGAAGATCTCGGCCCCCAGCCGTTTGAGTCTCAAGGTTGTTTCGGATTCCGTTAGGTCTGACCCGCCCACCCGGTATCCCAAGTTGAGCAGGACCTCGGCAATCCCACTCATACCGATTCCGCCGATGCCCACGAAGTGCACCCGTCTGACCCTGCGCTTCATCCCCCAAATGACCTTATCCATGGCCCACCAATTCATAGCAAGAGTTGACAATGGTCCGCGCCGCATCCGGTCTGGCCAGGGCCGCGGCCCGATCTCCCATGGCCTTTAACCTTCCCGGGTCTCCACTAAGCTCTTGGAGAATGCCCCCCAGATAGGCTCCGGTCAGATCCCCGTTGGAAACCATCCAGGCCGCGCCGGCATCCGCCAAAGTTCGGGCATTGAGGGTTTGATGGTCATTGGCCGCGTACGGGTAAGGAACCAGGATTGCCGGTTTCCCCATGGCCATCACCTCGGAAAGGGTGGTGGCTCCGGCCCGGCATAAAATCAAATCGGCCGCGGCGTAGGCCCGGTCCATATCATAGATGAAGGGCCAAACTTCCGCCTTGACCCCCTCCCTTTGATAAGCTTGCTGCACCTCATTAAAATCTTTTTGCCCGGTCTGGTGGATGACCCGCAATCTATCTTTCAGGTCTCCCAGATGGAGCAAGGCCCCTCCCATAACCTGGTTCAGGTGGTGAGCCCCCTGACTTCCCCCGAAGACCAATAGAGTAAACGGCCCGTGCGGCTTTTGCCGTTCGCCTGATTTTTTCTGGCCAATCATCTTTCTCACGGGATTGCCGGTAAGGACCGCTTTTCCCCCGGGAAAATGACGGTCTGAATCCGCAAAGGAGATAAAAACCCGGTCCACGCCTTTCCCGAGGATGCGGTTACTGAGCCCGGGGAACGCATTCTGCTCCTGGACGGCCGTTTTCACTCCCATGGCCCAAGCCGTCAATACCACCGGGCCGGAAGCGTATCCTCCGACTCCCAGGACAAGATCGGGTTTGAAGGAGCGGATCAAAAGCCAGGACTGGATCAGGCTTCGGGGAATCGCGGCCAGGCTCCGGAACTTTCCCCAAAGGGACTTCCCTTTTAAACTGGCACATTCGATCGCCCGGAAGGAATAACCTTCACGGGGCAATACAGTAGCCTCCAGGCCCCTGCGGCTTCCTACAAAGAGGACCCTGTTTTCCGGGTCGCGCTCCTGAAACGCCTCAGCCAGGGCCAGGGCCGGGAAGAGATGTCCTCCTGTTCCCCCTCCTGCGATCATGATTCTCATTACCCGATCCTGCGTCTTGCGATGAAATATTGAGAAGGATGCCCACCGCCATCAAGTTGATCATCAGGGATGTCCCCCCGTAACTGATGAATGGCAGGGTGGACCCCTTGGTCGGAAGCAACCCCATGACCACCCCCATATTGAGAAGGGTCTGGACGGCCATGAGGACCGTAATTCCCAGAGCTAAGTAAGTTCCGAAAAGGTCCGGTGCCCGGTAGCAACTTCTAAAGCCGCGCAGGATCAGAAGGGTAAAAAGCCCGATGACCGCCGTTACCCCGATCAAACCCAGCTCCTCGCCGATTACGGAAAAGATAAAGTCCGTATGCACCTCCGGAAGGTAAAAGAGCTTCTGCCGGCCATCTCCCAGCCCTGCCCCGAAGACCTTTCCCGCCCCGAAAGCTAAGAAGGACTGGATAATCTGGAAACCGGCGTTGCCCGGATCATTCCAGGGATTTAGGAAAGATAGCAGCCTCTCTTTGCGGTAATCCGCCCGGGTGGCTACATAGAGAAGCAAAGGGAGGGCGGCCAGCACCATGGCTCCCAGGAAACGCAGCCTGGCCCCGCCCGCGAAGAGCAGGATGAAGACGAGGGTGGCGAAAACGATCCCCGTCCCGAAATCTGGCTGCTTGAGGGCGAGGGCAAAAAGACCCCCGACCACGATGAGGTGGGGGAGAATTCCAACGCTGAATTCCTTCATCCTCCCTTCTTTTTTGGTCAGGGAACGAGCCATATAAATAACCAAAGCCACCTTGGCCAGTTCCGCGGGTTGAAAAGATAAAAAGGAAACCTTAAGCCACCGCGCTGAACCTCCGATCTCATGCCGCAGGCCTGGAAGAATCAGAAGCCCCAGAAGAACCGCGCTCAAAACGAAGAGGGGAATGGCTGAAGCCTGCCAGCGGTGATAGTCCATCCTGGCCACAAAAAACATCAGCCCTATTCCCAGAGCCGCGGCCAAGGCTTGCTTCTTCAGAAAGTGATACGGATCCCCGAACCGCTGGCCGGCGATGGCGAAGCTGGCGCTGTACACCATGACAATTCCCAGGCCGACTAAAAACATGGTTACGATGAGGAGGATGGGATCGAATCGTCGATCGGAACTCATCTGCCTTTGCCTTCCATCATCTATTAGACTGCCAGTTGTGAGACCCAAGGCGCGAGAGCAACGCGACTTACGCCTTACGGTTTCAGGCCAATTTATGAACGATGCTCTTAAAACGCTTGCCGCGCTCCTGATAGTTCTCGAACATGTCGAAACTCGAGCAGGCCGGCGAGAGCAGGATCACATCTCCGGGAACGGCTTTGGACCAAGTCCACTCAATGGCTTCCTCCAGGGTTTCGACCTTTACCGTCTCCGTCAGATCCCCCAGAGCGGCAAAGATCCGCTCTTTGGCCTCGCCGATCAGGGCCATTCCTTTGACATGCTCGGTGACCAACTTTTTGAGCGGTCCATAATCCCCACCCTTGTCCCTTCCTCCGGCGATCAGCAGGACCGGCTCGCGAAAGCCCGCTAAGGACTTGGCTACGGAACCCACGTTTGTTCCTTTGGAATCGTTGAAAAAATTGATTCCGCGAATTTCCCGCACCCATTCCAGCCGGTGCTCGAGGCCGGCAAATTCTTCCATCACCTGTTGCAGGGGTTCCCGGGGGCAGCCGCAGATTTTGCACGCGGCAACAGCGGCCATCAAATTGTCCAGGTTGTGCGCCCCGCGAATTTTCAGGCGGGTTAACCCAAAATATTCTCTTAGGCCGTCCAGCCCCTGAAAGATAATACCCCCTCCTTCCAGGAAACACCCCGCCGGAACCGGCCTTTGGGCGCTGAAAAGAATAACCTGGGATTTTACCCGATGGGCAAACTGGAAGGTCAATGGATCGTCGGCATTGATCAAGGAGTAATCTTCCTTCCCCTGGTTCTGGAAAATCTTTCCTTTGGCCTGAAGGTAACCTGGGAAATCCGGATACCGGTCTAAATGATCTTCGGTAATATTTAGGAGGACGCTGATACGGGGCCGGAATTGCGCGGTCCCTTCCAGTTGAAAGCTGCTGATCTCGGCCACCACCCAATCTTCGGTCTGCGGGCCTCCGGCAAACTCAATCAGGGGATTCCCGATATTCCCCCCTACAAAGGCCCGCTTACCGCTCGCTTTAAGCATCTCGCCGACAAGGGTAGTCGTAGTCGTTTTTCCGTTGGTGCCGGTGATGGCCATCAGCGGCCGCCGCAGAAAACGGAAGGCCAGCTCCACTTCGCTGATCAGTTTAATTCCCCTCCTTCGAGCCTCCGCTAAGGGATTTTCCCCCAGGGGGACACCGGGGCTTACGATGATCAGGTCCGCATCCAGGAAAAAAGGAAGAGTATGTCCCCCCGTTTCCCATTCAACTTGCAAATCCTTCAAGACTTCCTTGACCGGCCCGAGTTCTTCTGCCGGTTTGAACTCCGATACTTTCACCCTGGCTCCTTTCCCGGCCAGGAAACGCACCGCTGCCAGGCCCGTCCGCGCCAGCCCCACCACTAAAACCTTTTT
>CAZIDC010000002.1:0-32094 GCA_964537885.1 uncultured Syntrophaceae bacterium
CCTGGGTCGCTGCCCCCGATAAATTTGCCCAGATTGCCCGGGCTATGGGCGAAAATGTAAATGAGCTCCCCTTCCCTCAGGCCGCTCAAAAAGCCGTTGAAGCGGTTAAAAAATTGGGTGCGGATATCCAGATACCCAGATTACGGGACTTGGTGAAAGAGGAAGATTTCCGTAGGGTAGTCGTCCAGATGGCCAAAGACGGCCTGGCCTCCGGAACGCCTCAAGTCAATCCCCGCGTCCCTACGGAAAAAGAAATGATCGAGCTCTTCAATCTAACGTACGACTAAATTTGATGATCTCGTAAGATGCCCTATAGCTTGCTCAAAATGGAGTGAAACAGCCCCGGTTCCTTTCATCCTCCACCACTGCTGGTTGGTTGCAGGCTGATCATGATGGGACCCAAGTCTATTTCCTGGAATGTACCTTCTGGGGGGGCTTCCTGACTAATGCCGGTTTGAAAGCGGAGATGGAAGAAAACCGGATCGCTGAAATTTCCAGCTCGATCCTGGATTTGAACGGTCAGAGCGAGGCTGGATAGATTCAGACTGCCTACCCCTACTGTGTTCAAGTAGATGTATCCAGAAAATTCCTTTTGGTTTTCCCTTTTAATTCTTGTCAGAGCGGCTGGATAGGTTGCCATTCCCGGCTGGTCCATGGTGCACATGATATATTTCATATCCCCATCCTGGTCAGAGGCCTTCAGGTAAATTTTCCAGGTATCTCCCAGCCGCAGAGATTGGGCCGCAAAAGAATGGCTTATGACCGGGGTGGCTTTGCCCTTTTTCTCCTGGTTTTTTGCCGGAGACCCGAAAGAAGCGAATCCGATGAGCAGAAAGGCCATGGTGATCCCGATGAAAAATTTTCCTTCCATTTTTCTTCCTCCTCCTTTGACGATTGAGATGGAAAGCAAGCCATAATATTATACTCCGTAGTTCCATTTTTTAAATCTTCCTCTAAAAAATGTGCTAAATTGGGAGGCAACTTTAGCCAATGGATTTACAGGTGGCGAGTTGCAGGTTACGAATTAAGTGGACAAATTTGAAAAAAGGAAGATTTTCTGCAATAAGTTTTAAGGAGTAAAAATATGCGCAAGGAAGTTGTCAAAGCAGTCATCGTTGTTTTTATCGCCAGTTTTTGCACGATGGTCATCGAGCTTGTGGCCGGAAGAATCATGGCTCCCTATGTGGGGATGTCGCTTTATACCTGGACATCCATCATCGGGGTAGTTTTAGCAGGGATCAGCATCGGGGCCTACGTCGGCGGGGTATTAGCAGACCGTTTTCCCACGCCGCGCACCCTGGGCTGGCTCCTCTTTCTTTCGGGGCTGGGAGCGCTTTCCATTTCCCCTCTCACCGAGGCCGTAGCCCGCTGGCCCTTACAGACCAGTCTCATGCTGCGCATCCTGATCGTCACGGGAGCCATCTTCTTCTTGCCGTCCTTCCTTTTAGGGATGATCTCCCCCGTGGTCGTGCGGCTCTCTCTTGACCGCTTAGAGCGGTCGGGGAACGTGGTGGGCAAGATTTACGCCTTCTCCACCCTCGGGTCCATTCTGGGAACATTCGCCACCGGATTTTTTCTGATCTCCTGGATGGGGACCCGTAACATTCTCCTGCTCATGGCGGCGATCCTCATCGTCTCCTCTCCTTTCTTCGGGGGGGCCTTTTTGCGCAAGCGGGTATTCCTGGTCCTCTTCCCAGCGCTCGTGGTTTTCCTTTGGTCCATCCATGACCAGGCCTTCAAGAAACAGCGGGATGAAGATTCCTACTTTTACGAAGAGACCGATTATTTCACCGTCGAGCTCAAGCATATGGCCAAGAACGGGAGAACCCTGGAAACGGTCATCCTGGATAATTTGATCCATTCCTATGTTGACCTCAAGGATCCGTTCCATCTGCAATATGGATACGAGAGGGTCTACGCGGAATTGGTGGCCTGGAAAGCCGCAGCCAATCCTGAATTTCGGGCTTTGATCATCGGCGGTGGGGGGTATACGTTTCCCCGTTATCTGGAAGCGAAATATCCGCGGGCGCAGATCGACGTCATCGAAATCGACCCTCGCCTGACCGAGATTGCCTATGAGCACCTGGCCCTCGCGCCCGACACCCGGATCCGCTCCTTTAATCAGGACGCCCGCTGGTTCCTGATGAATTCCCCCGAGCGGGGAGTGTACGACTTTATCTTCGGCGATGCTTTCAATGATCTGTCTATTCCTTACCACCTGACCACTAAGGAATTCTCGATGATGATCAAATTCCTCCTCAAGCCTGACGGAATGCTGATTGTCAACATCATCGACCACTTCCAGAGGGGTCTCTTTTTGCCTTCCTATGTGCGCACCCTGAAGGAAGTCTTCGGGCAAGAAAAAACCTGCCTGGTCGCTGATAGCGACTTTCCCGATATGGGCATCAACACCATCATCGTAGCGGCGAGCGTGGCCGATTATTCATGGAAGGCCGTGGAAAAACATTCGGAAGGCCGATGCTTCACCCTGGAGCCGAAGGAGCTGGACCGGCAGTTCAGCAGCAGGCCGGCGGTTCTTCTCACGGACGACCATGCTCCCGTGGATAATCTGATGGCACCCATATTCGAAGAAAGATTCGGGAGGAATAAAAAAGGATAAAGAATATAATGCCCGATCAACCCCGATGACCCAAAACCCAAAGGCCATACTGAAAACGGGGGAAAGTTCCTTTTCCACATTAATCCCGTATTTGCGAATTGTCTGTTGCAGGTTCTGGCGAAACATCCGGGATTTTCGCGAAGCCCCGGAAATGTTCCAGTTCCTTTCTTTAAGAAGGTGGGTGATGTAGAATTTCTCGAATTCATTTTTGGCCTGGCTGAATGGAGAACTTACCCAACTTTCCTGGGACGTAATCCGGTCGGCCATCCGGGTCAGGAAATCCTCTATCTTTGACTTGGATTAGTTGATTCGCTATAATTAATTTAAAGGCTCAAAGGGAACGAAAGGACCTAAAAAAATCCTTATCCGCCTTTAAAAGGAATGAATGAAACAGTACCGTTTGCCCCTGATGCCCGTGATCTGGGGGGTTACCTGTCTGATCATCGGGGCCTTGGTAGCCATGGGCTTCCTGGGTTATAAATCTGCGGAAAAGGCCATAGCTTCGCAATTCAACGATCAACAACTGATGCTGGCCAACCAGGCCGCACGGGGGATTGAAGATTTCTTGGCCGACATTTGTGAAACCGCTACCCTCCTCACTCGAACCCCGGAAATCCAAAAGCATCCAGGCCAGATAGAAAAGCAGAATCTCCAAACTATTCACGAAAGTTTTAAGAACAAAGTCAATTTTCTTTTCCTGGTCGACTCCCGGGGAATCATAACCGCCTTTTATCCCCCGGGGGAGGCGAAACGAATCAGGGGGAGCGACGAAAACTCTCAACCTTACTTCCAGAAAGCCCGGAGCACGGGGAGGCCGGTGGTTTACAGCGCCAATCCATTGTCCGAGGGGTCTCAGCGGTTGACGCTCATTCGGATTGCTGTTCCGATCGTTCGCGGTTCAGAATTTATCGGGGTCCTGGGATTCGGCTTGGATTTTGGCAAGGTGAACGAACGGTACATCCATCCGATCCGTTCGGGAGCTACGGGGGGAGCCTGGATGATTAACCACGAGGGGAAATTTATCGCCCACTATGACCCTGATTTTCTGGGCAAGGACGCTTTCCTTGCCCGAAAGGAGCGGAATCCTGATTTCTCCTTCGAAAGGATTAACCGGATCGTGAAAGAGGAGATGCTCCAGGGAAAAGCGGGAATAGATGAGTATATCTCCGACTGGCACCGTGGAGAACGCGGGCGGATCAAGAAATTGATTGCTTATGCTCCCGTAAAAATCGATGACCAGATCTGGTCTATTGCCGTGGTTGCTCCCTATTCGGATGTTACTCGGGTGGTCTGGGGGAGTTTTAAGAATTCCGTGCTGCTCCTGGCGGTTATGGCTTGCACCCTTCTGGCGGGAACCTACGTGGGCCACAAGATCAACCAGGGGCGCATCCGGGCCGAAGAGAAGGTCAGGTGGGGGGAGGAAGTGATGAAGAGCCAGAGCCGCCTGCAAACTCTCTTCGACGGATCTCCCGAGGCCATCATCATCGTCGACCGGAATTTTAAGGTCTCCATGGTGAACAAGACCGCTTTGAACTGGTATAACCAGACCCTAAAAGAATTTAGCGGCAAGTTTTGTTATCAAGTTTTCCAAGGACGATCCGACCTCTGCCGGAACTGCCCGGCGCAAGAATCCTTCCAAACGGGCCAGCCGGCCCACCGGGAAAAAGCCAGCCTAGTGGCCGATGGAACCAAGCGTTCCCTGCAGCTTTTTACCTTCCCTCTTCGGGATCGAAGGGGGGAGGTGATTGAAGTCGTGGAGTATGTCAAAGATGTGACCGCTGAAAAGATGCTCCAGCAACAGATCATTCAATCCGAACGGCTGGCCATTGTGGGAAGAATGTCGGCCAACGTGGCCCATGAGATCAAGAATCCTATGGGAACCATCATGCTGAACGCGGAACTCCTCGAAGAAGAATTGAATCGGTTTTCCGGACAGGACACCACCGAAGCCCGCAGCCTTTTGGGCGTGATCAAAGCGGAGCTTGATCACCTTATCCATGTTATCGAAGAATACCTGCAGTTTGCCCGTCTGCCCAAGGTGAAGCTGGAGAGGGGGAGTGTGAACCAGGTGATCTCCGATTTGCTCCTCTTCCTCCGGGAGGAGACCTGCGGCCGCAAGCTAGTGGTAGTTGAGGAGTTGGAGGCCGCCCTGCCCGAGGTCCATCTGGATGCCCAGCAATTCCGCAGGGCCCTTTTAAACATCATCAAAAATTCCTTCGAAGCCATGGACGAAGGAGGCAAGCTGAGCGTCTCCACCGCCTCCAGGGATGGGCGAGTCGAGGTAACCATTGCCGACACTGGAAAAGGCATCCCGGAAGAAAATTTGGAGTCGATCTTCACTCCCTTCTTCAGCACCAAGCAGGGAGGGACAGGATTGGGTCTTTCCATTACCTCCCACATCGTCAAGGAGCATCGGGGGACTGTCGGCTTTAAAAGTTATCCCAATCTGGGAACGGCCTTTCGGATCTGTTTACCCGCGCTTTCTTCCACTTCGCCGGTATTGCTGGAAAAGGAGAGCATCCAAGAACAGCCCGCTAACGAAAGAGGAGGACCATGGTCCATTTGAACAATCCCGAGGATAAGACGGTCGAACCTCCGGAGACCAAGAATATTCTATTGGTGGATGATCACAAGCCTTTCCGGGATTCCCTGGCCAAGGTTTTGCAGGGGGAGGGATTCCATGTATTCCCGGCCAGCGATGGGGAAGAGGCTCTGGATACCCTGCGCAAGGAATATATCCATCTGGTCATCACCGACTTGAAGATGCCCAGAATGGATGGGGTTGAATTGCTCAAAGTGGCCAAGACCATTCGTCCAGAAGTGGAAGTCATCCTTATTACCGGGTACGGGACAGTGGACACCGCCGTGACCTCGATGAAAGATGGGGCTTTTGATTACATCCAAAAACCTTTCAAGCCGCGGGAGATCCTCAAGCTAATCCGGAAGGCCATCGAAAAGCAATCCCTGGTTTTAGAAAACCGCATGCTTCAGGAGCGGATCAAGTATTTTCAAAAGTTTGAGAAGATTGTCGGCCGGAGTCCAGCGATGAAACGGACCCAGGAAATCGTCGCTCAGGTAGCTCCCACCTCGGCAACCGTTTTGATCCAAGGAGAGAGCGGGACAGGAAAGGAAGTCATCGCCCAGGCGATCCATGATCTGAGCCCCCGAGCCAACAAACCGTTTATCAAGGTGAGCTGCGCGGCCCTGCCGGAAACTTTGTTGGAGGCGGAGCTTTTCGGATATGAGCGGGGGGCCTTTACGGGGGCGATGGCTCGCAAAGAGGGGCGGTTCGAGTTGGCCAACGGGGGAACCCTTTTTTTGGATGAGATTGGGGAGGTCAGCCCCACCGTCCAGGTAAAACTTTTACGAGTCCTGCAAGTAGGGGAGTTCGAACGCCTGGGAGGGACTAAAACCATCCGGGCGGATGTGCGGCTGGTTGCAGCCACGAATATAAATCTCCTGGAGGCAGTGGAACGGAAGGCTTTTCGGGAGGACCTCTTCTCCCGCTTAAATGTTATTACCATCCCCTTACCCCCTCTAAGGGACAGGGAGGGGGACATTCCTCTGCTGGCGCACCATTTTTTGGAGATTTTCAAGAAGAAAAACAACAAAGACGTGAAAGGATTTACCCAGGAAACTTTGGAAATAATGCTGTCGTACCCCTGGCCCCGGAACGTGCGCCAGATGGAGAATGCGATTGAGCGAGCGGTGGTTTTGAATAGGGGGGAAAGGATCGCTCCCCAAGACTTACCGCCGGAGGTTCTTAAAGCAATAGAAATGCCTACGGCCCGGGAGGCTGCTTTGATGGACGATAAAACCATTTCTGTCCCCCTCGGTACCCCCCTGGAAGTGATCGAGAAGAAAGTGATCGAAGAAACGCTCAAGCATTCACGGGGCGATAAAAACGTGGCCTCAAAAATTTTGGGAATATCGGCCCGGACCATTTACCGGAAAATTGAAGAGGATAGAGAGGATAATAAAATTGAGGCGAAGGAAAAGTTAGAATAGTTGACAAAATGTCACAAAGTTAAGCCTTTAAAGGTGATGATTGCCATTTTTTACAAAAATTTTAGAGCTTTTTTGTCAAATTGTCATTGTTTTTACAACCGGGCGAACGGCCATCTTTTGGTGGTTATAACATTTGAAAAACGTATTTTATATCAATAGGTTATTATAGTGTCGCCCTTCTCCTCCCTTTGTTTTTTTTGGCACATCTTTTGCTTTATAATTAAGAAAAATTGTTAAACCCCGGAGGGACTTGATCTTCACAGGCCACGAACGAGCGAACTCTCCTGGTCATCTGTGACTGGCAACCGAAGCAACAACCCTCCTCTATAAGATCGAATCCCTTCGGTTTTTTTGGAGGAGTTGTGGGAGTGCTGTTCTTCTCTAACTCCGCAGGGGGAGGAAATGTGGATAAAAAAGTTATTTTAGTGGTGGATAATGAGGAGACGATTCGCGAAACCCTTCTGAAAATACTGGAACGGGAAGGCTATCAGGTGCTGGCTGCTGAGGACGGACAGGAAGCCCTGGAGGTCATTCGGGAACGTAAGGTCAATATAATCCTCTCCGATGTTTGTATGCCAAGGATGGACGGCAATAAGCTGCTCAAGATGGCTAAAACGATCCTTCCCGATGTAGAAATTATCCTAATGACCGGCCACGGGAAGATGGAAATGGGTTTAGACGCTCTAAAAGAAGGCGCTTTTGATTTCATCCAGAAACCGTTTACCAAGTTGGCCTTGAGCAAGACCGTGAAGCATGCTCTGGAGAAGCAAGCCATGGCTGCGGAGATACGCTTCCTCAAAGAGCGGCTGCGGGAGCTGGTCGTGGAGATTATGGAAATCGTCGATGACCCCGCAGTCCATCGATTGGAATATTCCCGGTCCCTGGGAGCTAATTCCGCCCCTTGAACCGAGATGGAACCCCAAACCGGCGGGGCTGGATTTTAAAAGATTCAATAAAACCTTATATCCGTGAAAACTTGCTTTTCAACCCATCCCCCTTTAAGGATCTCTTTTCCCACGAATCGCGTCCAGGAATTTTTTAACGAAATTAGCAGGGAATATAAGCCCCCTGCCTCCCTGTGAGTTTGCACTTGCTGAAACGAAAGGTTTCAATCCATAATATAGAAGTAGGAAAACGTTTTATCGGAGGTACTTTATGGCAGAAGAAAAGAAGACCATCACCAGCATGATGGAAGAAAAAAGAAGATTCCCGCCTCCCGGGGAATTTAGTGCGAAGGCCCATATCAAAAGCCTCGAGGATTATAAAAAATTATACAAAAGATCCATCGAAGACCCCGAAGGATTTTGGGGTGAACAGGCCCAAAACCTGGAATGGTTCAAGAAATGGGATAAGGTGATGGATTATAGCCTCAAGGATCCCCTGTATATTAAATGGTTCCAGGGTGGGAAGACCAACGTCTCGGTAAACTGCTTAGACCGGCACCTGAAGAACGGGCGGAGGAACAAGGCCGCCATCATCTGGGAAGGGGAACCGGGGGATACACGCACCTACACTTATCAGCAACTTTATGCCGAGGTTTGCAAGTTTACCAACGTTCTGAAAAAGAAGGGGGTGAAAAAGGGCGACCGGGTCACCATCTATATGCCCATGATCCCGGAGCTTCCGATCGCCATGCTGGCCTGCGTCCGGATCGGCGCCATCCACAGCATCGTGTTTGGGGGATTCAGCGCCGATGCCCTGAAGGACCGGATTCAGGATGCCAGCGCCAAAATGCTGATCACCACCGATGCCAGCTTCCGCAGCGGCAAGGTCATCGCCCTAAAGACCAATGCCGATGCGGCCCTGGCGAGTTGCCCCTCCGTAGAAACCGTGATCGTCTACAATCGCACCAACACGAAAGTGGACATGAAACCGGGAAGAGATTTCTGGTGGCACGAGGAGATGGCTGCTCCGGACATCAAACCTAGGTGTGAACCGGAGGGGATGGATGCCGAGGATCCGCTGTTTATTCTCTACACCAGTGGTTCGACCGGAAAGCCCAAAGGGGTTCTGCATACGACGGCTGGATACCTGCTCTACGTGATGACCACTTTCAAGTGGATCTTCGATTACCAAGACGATGACATTTTCTGGTGCACGGCCGACATTGGTTGGGTGACCGGGCACAGTTACATTGTCTATGGCCCACTGGCCACGGGTGCTACCACTCTCATGTTTGAAGGCGTTCCCAATTACCCCAAACCCGACCGTTTCTGGGCAATTGTGGAAAAGTGCGGGGTCAATATTTTCTACACCGCGCCCACCGCCCTCCGGGCCATGATGCGCGACGGGGATCAATGGCCCCTGGGCCGTGATCTTTCCACCCTCCGCCTCCTGGGAACGGTTGGGGAACCCATCAACCCCGAGGCCTGGATGTGGTATTACAAGATTATCGGCAAGGAAAAATGTCCCATCGTTGACACCTGGTGGCAGACCGAAACCGGAGGGGTTTTGATCACTCCCCTTCCCGGGGCGATGGCCATCAAGCCCGGGTCAGCCACCAAGCCGTTCTTCGGCGTCGAGGCCGCCGTCATCCGCGAAGATGGGTCGCCAGCCGAGGCCAACGAGGGCGGATATCTGGTGATCAAGAAGCCCTGGCCGGGAATCATGCGGACGGTTTATGGCCAGCACCAACGTTTCCAAGAAACCTATTTCATTCAGTTCCCGGGAATGTACTTTACCGGCGACGGGGCCCGGGTGGATGAAGACGGTGATTTCTGGCTGATGGGGCGGGTGGATGACGTTATCAACGTTTCTGGCCACCGCATCGGCACTGCCGAAGTGGAGAGCGCTCTGGTCAGCCACCCTTCTGTAGCCGAAGCCGCGGTGGTCGGCATGCCCCATGAGATCAAGGGACAGGGAATCTATGCTTTCGTCACCCTGAAAGCAGGTTTGGCCAAGGCGGATGATTTAAAAAAGACGCTGGTGGCTCATGTGCGCAAGGAGATCGGCCCGATTGCCACTCCGGATAAAATTCAGTTCACCGATTCCCTTCCCAAGACCCGCAGTGGCAAGATCATGCGCCGCATCTTGAAAAAGATCGCCGCCGGGGACGTGCGGGACCTGGGCGACACCACCACTTTGGCCGACCCCATGGTCGTCCAGTCTTTGGTGTCCGAAAGACAGTAAAATCCCCAATCCGTAGAGACCGTCCTCCGGGATGTCTCTACGGGCAGTTATTTTTTAAGGAGGCTGCGCTTCATGTCGGGTCATTCATCAATCTCCGCCCATCCGGGGAGTAGTCAAAATCGCGGTTGGATCGTTACCTTTGCCGGCACCGGGATTAATTTAGCCCTGGGAGTTCTTTACGCCTGGTCCATTATCTCCAACCAGATCGCCAAGGAATGGGGTTGGAGTGAAACGCAAACCGCCCTTCCTTACTCCATCGCCATCGCCGTCTTCGCCGTAGCCATGGTTCTCGCGGGAAGGCTGCAGGACAAGGTGGGACCGCGGCTTGTAGCTACGCTGGGAGGAGTTTTTTGCGGTGTTGGGTTCATTATATCCAGCCTGAGTCAATCCTTGGCCGGGCTGGTTATTGGCTTTGGGGTTTTGGCGGGAACAGGGATTGGTTTCGGCTATGCTTCGGCAACTCCGCCGGCGGTGAAATGGTTTCCCCCGGCGCGCACGGGTTTTATCGCCGGCCTGGTTGTAGCCGGGTTCGGATTGGCTTCCGTCTACATTGCTCCCATGGCCAATTATCTTCTGGGGAAGGTCGGAATTCAGAACACTTTCTTGCTCCTGGGCGTTGCTTTCCTGGCTGCAGTCGTACTCCTCGCCCAGTTGCTTAAAAATCCTCCGGCCGGATACAAAATCCAGGCTGGGCCTTCTATTCCAAAGGCTGAGGCCAAAGGGGAGGTGCCAACAGCTCCAACCTCTATGGATTATGAATGGCATGAGATCATCCGCACCCCCCAATTCTATCTTCTATGGGTTATGTTTGTTTGCGCATCAGGTGCCGGGTTGATGATCATCGGCAAACTGGCCAGGATCGTCGACCTGCAGGCTGGCATTAAAGCCGGCTTTATCTTCGTGGCTTTGCTGGCTGTGGGGAATGCCGCGGGACGGATCGTCGCTGGCGTCCTTTCCGATAAAATCGGCCGCACCTGGACGATGTTTTCCGTCTTTGTTTTCCAGGCCGTGCTCATGTTTTTGCTGCGCGGTCTCAACACGTATAGCACCCTCTTCTTGGCCTCGGTATTCATCGGGTTTAACTACGGGGCAAACCTCTCGGTCTTTCCTTCGGCTACGAAAGACTATTTTGGAATGAAAAACTTCGGGGTTAATTACGGGTGCGTTTTTACCGCCTGGGGAGTGGGAGGAATTCTGGGTCCTTTACTCAGTGGCTGGATCTTCGACACTTCCCAAAACTTTAATACCGCCTACCTCATCGCCTCCTTCTGCTTGCTTATTGCTGCGGGGTTAACCTTTGCCACCCATGCACCGAAAGCGAAGGCAGAGGAGAAAATTTTGAGAAAGGCGGCTTTACATAAGGAGTGCTAATACTTTTTCCCTTGGCTGCATCTCTTTGACAGGGGAATTAAAACCGGACCAAAAACCCCTTCTCCGCGCCCGCGGGGAAGGGGTTTTTTTATAGGAAAATGGCCGGTCTTTCTTCCCGGTCGACGAGCAACGGGGGGGAAAGCAAGGGAAAACCGGGGAGAGCACCCTTACGCCTTAAATGCAAAAGGTTTGAGATTTTGCCTTGGGTCTGATATATTTCTGCTATAGATAAAAAGGCTATTTCTATGAAACCTTTCAGGTACTGGAAAATCCGGACCAAGTTAATCAGCTTCACCCTCCTTTTAGCCCTCGCGCCCATGGGGGTGGCAGCCATGCTTTCTTTGCAAAAATTCACGGAGGACCTGAAGCAGTCTTATGAATCAGATCTTGAACACATCGTCGCCAACATCCAGGCGATGTGCAAAGCCCAGCAGGAGATTTTGCAGAATAAGCTTACTTCAGACTTAAAAATCGCTCATTATACCTTTTCCCGGAATGGCCAATATGTATCCATCTCTTCCGACCGACTCGTGGAATTTTGGGCCGAAGATCAACTTACCAAAGAAAAATCCCGGGTTCGAGTTCCCTTCTGGTCCATCGGCGGAATGCCCATCACTGGGGATAACACTATTGTGGACACCGTTCAACGGTTGGTCGGAGGAACCTGTACGATTTTTCAACGCATCGAAGGCGACCGGCTATTGCGCATCTCCACAAACGTGCTGCGAGGTGATGGATCAAGGGCCGTGTCCACCTATCTTTCGGCCTCCAGCGAGGTGACGAAAACGATCCTTAAAGGAAAGGCTTACCGTGGCCGGGCCTTTGTGGTCAACGCCTGGTACATTACCGTTTACGAGCCGATTCGGAATGAAAACAACCAAGTCATCGGAGCCCTTTTCGTGGGCATACCGGAACAGAGTGCCCATTCCTTAAAGACAGCGGTCAAGTCCATCAAGATCGGCAAGACCGGATACGCCTATATTATGGACAGTTCCGGTGGGTTGGTCGTCCACCCGGCCAAGGAAGGCGAAAATATAATTGGCGTTAAGGACTCCAGCGGCTTTGAATACATGCGCGAGATGGCCCGCAAGGCTCCCCTTTTAAAAGAAAATGAAGTGGGGACCATCCGCTACCCGTGGGTGAATGTGGAGTTGGGGGAGACCAGCCCACGGATGAAGATCAACAAGTACCAATATTTTCGGGATTGGGACTGGATTATCGCGGCAGGAAGTTATGAAGAGGAGGTCTTCGAGGGCGTGGCCCGGACAAAGTTCTTTATTACCTTAGTGGCCATGGGTAGTGTGGCCTTAGCGATTTTGCTGACGGTTATTCTTTCCCGGGTGCTCACCGGACCCGTCATGGAGCTTACCGAAGTCACAGCGAGGATGGCGGGGGGAGATCTGACCCAGAAAGCCCGCATTACTACGGGAGACGAGATTGGCACTCTGGGCAGGTCTTTTAACCGCATGGCGGATCAGATTCTCCATTATACCCGGAACCTGGAAGGTATCGTGCACGCTCGCACCGAGGAGATTCAGGAGAAGGAGGAGAAATACCGCAACCTCTCCAATCTTCTAAACAGCGTGCTGGAAAGTTCAACGGAATATTCCATCATCGCCATGGACCCCGGAGGGATTATCCTGGAGTACAACAGCGGTTCGGCCAACCTTTTCTACTGGGCCAAAGAAGAAGCGATTGGAAAGATGTGGATTGGGAAGACTTTCCGCAAAGAGGACCGAGCCAGGGGAGTCCTCCTGGAAATATCCCGCAAGGTGGAAGCCGAAGGCATGACCGAGTTAAAGCTGGAGCGAGTTCGCAAGGATGGAACCTCTTTTCAAGCCGACTCCATCGTTACCATTCTGAAAGATGCGACCGGGAAAATATTGGGATTCCTGGAGATCGCCCGGGACATCACGGAGAAACTGGCCCTTGAAAAAGAATTATGGGAGACCAAAGACTACCTGGAAAACATCGTTCAAAGTTCGGTAGATGCAATCGTAACCACGGACCCCAAAGGGCGGATTACTTTCGTCAACCGGGCTATGGAAGAGATGGTGGGAACATCCCGGGAGGATATGCTCGGATCCCCCATCTCCCAGTTTTATTTTGATGGCCTTGCTGAGGCGCGGAAGATCATGGCCATCCTCCGGGAGAAAGGGCGATTGCAGAATTACGATTCCTTTGTGCTGAAGCGGGGTGGCCAGACCGTTCCCATCCTCACTTCCGCCTCTCTGCTCAGGGATGAAACCGGCAAGATCATCGGCACCTTGGGGGTGTTCAAGGACCTGACCGAGAAGAAAAAATTAGAGGAGGAATTGAAAAAGACCCAGGCCCATTTAGCCCAAGCGGGGAAGATGCGCGCCTTGGGAGAATTAGTGGCCGGTGTGGCTCACGAATTGAATAATCCGCTGATGGCTGCGGATACCTTCTTGCATGTCATCCGGGAGAACTTAAAAGAAGGGGATGAAAACCGGCATCGCTTGGAACTGATTCAAAGATGCAACGATCGCATCGCCAAAATTATCAACCACCTGAGGGATTTTTCCCGGCAATCTCCCTTCGCCTTTCGGCCCATCGATGTCAGAGAGCCGATTGAAAATGCCCTGATGATCACCGGTCAACAGCTTCTCAACCACAACATTCGCATCGTTAAAAATTTTCTGCCGGATCTGCCCACCCTCTGGGGGGATGCTAACCAGCTGGAGCAGGTTTTCCTCAACCTGATTGCCAATGCCAAGGACGCCATGGAAAAAATCGAGCGCAAGAGGGAATTGACCATAACCACTGGATTGGTGCGCCGTAACGGATGGGAAAATATTGAAATCTTGATCAAAGATACGGGGGCAGGGATTCCCGAGGGGAACGTGGATAAAGTTTTCGAACCGTTTTTCAGCACCAAAGAGGTGGGGAAGGGCACGGGCCTGGGGCTCTCCATTTGCTATGGAATCATCGAGGCTCACGGTGGACAGATCGAGGTGGAAAGCAGGATAGATGAGGGAACCACCTTGCGCATCATTCTCCCGGTCTTGAAGGATCCCTTGGGGCCGATTGAGGAATGGACAGAAAGGTAAAGATTCTATAGCCGGCATGGAGGATGGGGTCACTCGGGTCGGGTAAGGCAACCGCAAGCTACAGGAGCCAAAACGTATGCTTAAAAAAATTTTGGTCGTGGATGATGATGAATTGGTCGTAATTGCCGTTCAAGAACTCCTGCACCCTTTAGGGTTTTCTGTGGTTACGTCTCCCAGCGGGCCGGATGCCCTGGAAAGAGCCATGAACGATCAATTTGACCTGGTCATTCTGGATGTCAACATGCCCGAGATGGACGGATTCGAAGTCTGCCAGAAGATCCGCCAGATCGGCTCTTATACGGAAACCCCCGTCATGATGCTTACCGCCCGAAGCGGGGAAGCGGACAAACAAAGGGGCGTAGAAGTTGGGGCTAACCTCTATCTTCCCAAGCCCATTTCACCAAGACGCCTCATCGCTTTGGTCGAGGAAGCCATGAAATAATTTCAGATTGCGGGTTATTTATTCCGTATGCCGCAATCCCCAATCGGCAATTTTAGGGAGGAGGATCTATGGACCGGATTATAGAAAAAGCGCGAAAAATGCTGATCGAATGGAAAGGGGATTCTTATGCCTTTGGGTTTGATGTCCTTGGCCAGACCGGTGAGTTCGTTTCCCGGTATGGGAAAAGAGCCCTTCTGATCGTGGCGGATCTCAGCGAAGCCTGGGTTGCCCGGACGGCCACACCGGTCATGGATTCTCTGGAGACCCATGGGGTGGAATTTGAAGCCGTCACCGGCGCCAGGCCGAACGCCCCGAGGGAAGACCTTTACCGGCTGGCTCTGCACGTGGCCCGCTCCCGGCCCGATGTGATCGTGGCCGTAGGGGGCGGAAGCACCATCGATGCGGCCAAGGCTGCGGGCGTTCTGGCGACCTACGCACCCTCCGCGGCCAAAGATATTCTCCAGGTTCTCGAGTCAGCGGCCAGCACGGTCGATCCCTATTTCGGCGTGGGAAATGTGACGAAGGTGAAGAACCAGACGAATAAACCTCTCCTCCCCCTGGTGGCTGTGCAGACCGCCGCCAGCTCGGGGGCCCATCTGACAAAATATTCTAATATTACCGACTTAGTCACGGGCCAGAAGAAACTCATCGTTGACGAAGCGATCGTGCCCCCGGCGGCCGTCTTCGATTATGGCGTGACTCTGGACTCTCCGATCGGCCTAACCCTGGATGGCGGGCTGGATGGCATCGCCCATGCCTGGGAGGTCTTCATGGGAGCGAGCGGACAAGCCTATTATGACCGGATGAAGGAAGTGGCCGGAGCCTGCCTCAGCTTGACGGTCTATGGACTTCCGAGGGTAAAAAAAGATGGCCACGACCGGCAGGCTCGGCTTTGCCTGGGGCTGGGCACGGATCTGGGCGGGTATTCCATCATGCTCGGAGGGACCAGCGGACCCCACCTGGGGAGCTTTTCCCTGATTGACGTACTGAGCCACGGGCGGGCCTGCGCCATTTTGAACCCTTATTATACCGTGCTGTTTGCGCCCAGCATCCAGGATCAACTGTTGGTCTTTGCCGCAATCCTGCAAGAGGCTGGTTTCATCAAAGCCAAGGTTGAAGGGAAGAAGGGGCGAGCTTTATCCGTGCTGGTGGCCAGGGGCATGATCCAATTCTCCAAAGCCCTGGGCTTTCCGGCAACGCTCGCCGAAGCAGGCGTATCCAAAGCCCATCTAAAACGAATGATCCAGGCGGCCAAAGACCCGCAGCTGAAGATGAAGCTGCAAAACATGCCCACGCCCATGGAAACGGAACGGGGAGATGTGGACCGTTTGATGAAACCCACGCTGGAGGCAGCCTTCACGGGCAATTTGGATTTGATCCCGTAAAGGGAAGAAGAAATAAGAGAGAAAAAATAACCCTCCGCCCGGCGAAGGGGAGGGAGAGGGTGGGGGATTGTAAGATGAGACCAGATCTCCTTTCGGTTTTGCAAAAGGCCGAGATTAAGGGATGGAAAAAGGTGATGGTAGAATTCACCGGGGGGCCGCTCGTTGTCTCCATCCCGCCGGATGGCGTCGTGATGGCCATGAAAAAGGCTGAGGTGTTGAAAGATCCAGCGCAGAAGATCGAGCGGGTCCTCCATAAACCCATCGGAAGCCCGAGTTTAGAAAAAATCGTGAAGGGAAAGGGAAAACCGGCGGGCGCATTGAAAGTCGCCATTACCGTCTCGGACATTACCCGTCCTGTCCCCTACAAAGGAGAAAAGGGGATTCTTTTACCCGTTCTCCAAAAGCTTCAGGCCGTCGGAATTCAGAGGAAGAACATCCGGATCATCGTGGGAACAGGGACCCATCGAGCGAGCACCCCGCAAGAAAAAATCAATATGTTGGGGAAAGAGGTTGTTGCTGCCTATGAGGTCAGGGACCATGATTGCGAGGATAAAGCAGCGCTGGTTTACATCGGCAAGACACCGGCAGGGACCGAGGTTTTCTTAAATAAGCTTTTCCACGAGGCCGACCTGAAGATTGCCACCGGCCTGACGGAGAGCCATTTCATGGCCGGCGCTTCCGGCGGGAGAAAGGCCATCTGCCCCGGATTGGTGGACCTGCGGACCATCCAGAAATTTCACAGCCCGGATTTTCTGGAATCCCCTTGCGCCACCAACCTGGTTTTCGAAGGGAATCCTTGCCATGAAGAATCCCTGGCCATAGCCCGGGCTGTGGGAGTCGATTTCACCGTTACCGTGACCCTCGATAAAGATATGCGCCTGACCGGCGTTTTCGCCGGGGACCTGGAGGGGGTTCTGGAAAAAGCCGTGAGCAAGATCAAAGAGTATATCGAGATACCCGTAGGAGAAGAGTTCGATATTGTTTTTACCCATGGGGGATATGTAGGCCGGAACCACTACCAGCTGGCCAAGGCCGCAGTGGGGGCGATTCCGGCGGCAAAATCCGGGGGGACGATTATTATCGCCGCGGACAACCGGGATGAAGAGCCCATTGGCGGACCGGAGTATAAAACTTTGATCCATTTATTGAAACTCCAGGGCCCGGACGGGTACGTGGATTTGCTCAAATCCCCGGCGTGGAAATTCACCAAAGACCAGTGGGAGCCTGAAGTCTGGGGGCGGGTGCTGAGAAAGGTTGGAGAAGAAGGCCTGATCTATTGCACCGCGGATATTCCCGAGAAGGATTTAACCCTCCTTCCCGGGGTCAGCGGTTATGAATTTCTCACCCCGGCTGGGGAGAAGAAAGCCCGGGCCAAAAAGGTTCAGGAGATGGTGCAGAACGCCATCCTCTATTGTTACAGCCGATATTCGAACAGGCAGATTTCCCCTCGCCTCGCTTTCATCAGCGAAGGTCCGTATGCGGTCCCGGTAAAAAAGGGCGATAGGCAATAGGCCACAGTCGTGGGAAAAGAAGATTGGTTTCTCTCCAAGTTGGGAAGATGGGGGATTTTCGCTGAAGGAGACTGGAGATTTTTTCGGCTTTTTTAAAAAGGGCCGGCGGAAGGAGGAGGCACCCTTGGCCAAGAAGAAAACTGTGCAGGATTTCATCTTGATGAAACAATCCGGCGAAAAGATCACTTTCCTCACCAGCTATGACTACCCTGCGGCCCATTTTGCGGAAAAAGCCGGAATGGATATGCTTCTGGTAGGAGACTCCTTGGGGATGGTGGTTTTGGGATATTCCACCACCGTCCCGGTTACCATGGAAGAAATGATTATCCACGCGAAGGCAGTCCGGCGGGGCGCCCCCAATACTTTCGTCATCGGCGACATGCCCTTCATGTCTTATCAGGAATCGGGGGAACAGGCCGTACGCAACGCTGGAAGGTTTTACAAAGAGGCGGAGGTTGATGCGGTCAAGCTTGAGGGGGGAAGGCGGGTAGCCGATCGCATCAAGGCCATCGTCGATTCAGGCATGTCCGTTATGGGGCATATCGGATTAACTCCCCAGAGCTCCGGCCAGATGGGTGGCTTCAAAGTCCAAGGGAGGACCGCAGAAAGCGCCTGGGAACAGGTGCTTGATGCAAGGGCCGTGGAGGAAGCGGGGGCTTTTGCCATCCTCCTCGAGGCCGTCCCGCCAGAGGTGGGGAAGGGCATTACGGAATCCATAAAGATTCCCACCCTGGGAATCGGCGCTGGAGTTTATTGCGACGGCCAGGTGGTGGTTATCTCCGATTTACTGGGAGCCTTCGCGGACTTTACTCCCAAGTTCGTAAAACGCTATGCCAACATCGGTGAAACCATGTTCAAGGCCATTGGCGAATATATTGCCGATGTGAAGGCCAAAGCGTTCCCCGAGGAGAAACATACCTACCGAATGCCTCCGGAGGAGATAACCAGGTTTCAGGGGATGCTCCGCAATAATCGTTTTAACCCGGATGATGCCTGATGGAGGGCATACCCAGTCGATCTACCTTGAAACCTCTTCTTCACGCTCAACTGCTCAACGGCCCTTTGGGGGACCCGGCCCTTTTCGTAGAGGTCCTCTGGGAACGCCGGGCCCTGCTTTTCGACCTGGGAGAACTGGGAGGGGTTCGGCCTTCCAAACTCATGAAGGTTTCCCATGCCTTTATCTCTCATACCCATATTGACCATTTCATCGGCTTTGATTCCCTCCTGCGCCTGATGCTGAACCGGGAAAAGATCCTGAAAATTTTCGGCCCCCCGGGTTTTCTTGCCAATATCCAGGGAAAACTTGCCGGTTATACCTGGAACCTGACTGCGGAATATCCTTTTTCCGTGCAAGCGGCCGAAGTTCATCCCGACAGAATTTTTACCAGGGTCTTCCATTGTCAGGAGCGTTTTCTACCGGGTGAGGAGAAGGAGGAGGACTTCCAGGGAATGTTGGAAGAGGATTCTCAAATCCAGATTCGCGCCACCCATCTCGACCACCTTATTCCCTGCCTGGGTTTTGCCCTTCAGGAGCGATTTCACATCAACGTGCACAAGGATGACCTTGCCCGGATGGGCCTGCCCGTAGGGCCATGGCTCAAGGAAATGAAAGAGGCGATCTGGAGGGGGGAGGGGAATGATTTTTGTCTGGTGGTTCCCTTAAAGGAAAAAGGGAAAGATGAAAAGGAAATGGCTCTGGGGGAGTTAAAAAAAAGCGTTACTTTTACCCCCGGCCAAAAAATCGCTTACGTCTCCGATTGCCAGTTCAGCGAAGAGAACCGCCAAAAGATCATTTCCTTGGCAGAGAAGGCCGATTTGTTTTTTTGCGAGGCAGCTTTTTTGGATGAAGACCGGAAGCGGGCGGAGGCAAGAGCCCACCTCACTGCTCGCCAGGCTGGAGAACTCGCCCGCGAGGCTGAAGTAAAAAACTTACAAATATTCCATTTTTCACCCAGGTACGAGAAGCAAGCCGATCGGCTCTACCGCGAAGCAGAAGAAGCCTTTAAAGGATGACCTCTTTATTACAGACTATTTCACCCGTGTCCAGTTGTTGGTTTTACCGATCAGGGCAATACCGATGAAGCCCCGAACCTTCAAGTGATCGGGAGTTTCTAAAGTTATCTTGCATTTGTAGGTTTTTCCATCTCTGGGGTCGTATATAAAGCCGCCTTCCCAAAGATTCTCCCCGGCATAAGAAAACCCCCATACTAAGTTCATTCCCAGGATGGGGCGTTCCCTTTTTGAGGGATCTGGATTTTCGCGGTCTATCTTGGGTTTTCCGCCCATGTTTTTTGGGTCGTTGGCAGGATAATGGGGTTCTTTCAGCCAAACAATCTTCCCACAGTATTTGCCCTCGCAGGGGTAGATTTCAATCTGGGCTTCCTTTTCCTGATTCCACCATTGGGCCACGATGGCATCCTGGTTTTGGGCCTGGACGAATGAGACCCAAAAAAGAGCAGTTCCTATACCGATAATGAGAAAAAATTTTTTCATTCTCCCTCCTGCGGCGACGAGATAGAAGGCCTTGGGCCCGAGAAAGATTCAGTCCGGAGGCCTCCGTGCAATCCGTGATGCCAAGCCGCCGGTCTTGCTGCCATCCGAGTTTCTGGGGAAAATATAACAGAAGATAGTGAGTTGAACAAGAGTTCTAACAATTAAAACTCAGCTTCATTATTTAGCGTCATGAGGACCTGCATCCTTACCCCGCCCGGAGGTGAGGCCAAGGTTGGGAAAGGAATCGGGGAGTTAAGAAGAAAACGATTATTGACCGGCATAGTTCCCTTTCGCTATACTGAACTTGTATTGAGCTCCGATTTCATCAGTTGGCTATAGAAGGGGCCGGAATTTTTGCCAAGGGTATCCAGGATGAACGACAAAAGAAAAACAAAAACCCAGCTCACCGAAGAGCTGGTGAGGCTGCGCCAACGGATTAAGGACCTGGAGCTATCGGTAAGCCGGGGAAAACAAGCGGAAAAGTCCCTGCGGGAAACCGAGCAAAAATTTCAGCGGGTATATGATGAGGCGCCCTTCGGCTGCCATGAACTCAACACGGAGGGACAGATCACCCGGGTCAATCGCAAGGAACTGGCAATGTTAGGATACACAGCCAGGGAGATGCTGGGCCGGCCGGTGTGGAGGTTTGTCCTGGAGGAGGAAATGACCCGGCGGATAATCCTGGCTAAGCTTTCGGGGGATGTGTCTTTTCACGAGACCTTTGAGCGGACCTACCGGCGGAAAGATGGAACAACATTACCGGTAATCGCCCAGGACCGAATCGTCTGGGAAAAGAGGAGGAAGATCACAGGAATCCGTTCCACCCTTGAAGATATCACTGAGCGGAGGCGGGCGGAAGAAGTCCTCCGCAAGAGTGAAGAACAGTTACGCCAGTGGCAAAAGGTGGAAGCGATTGGAAGGTTAGCAGGGGGGGTGGCCCATGATTTCAACAACCTTTTAATGACCATCAAGGGCTGCAGCGAACTTTTACTCGGCGAATTCGATGAACATGACCTACGACGGGAGGAGGTTGAAGAAATACGCAAGGCCGCAGAAAGGGCGACTTCCTTAACCCGGCAGCTCCTTGCTTTTGGGCGAAGGCAGGTTCTTCTGCCTCAAGTACTCAATCTGAACGACATCGTTGAAAACATGAATAGGATGCTTTCCCGCCTGATCGGTGAGGATATCCAACTGTTAACGGTTCTGGGACCAGACCTATGGCCGGTGAAGGTCGATCCAGGACAGATTGAGCAGGTCCTGATGAATCTGGCCGTGAATGGACGCGACGCAATGCCCAGAGGGGGCAAACTTACGATCGAGACTGCCAACAAGGAACTTGACGAAGACTATGCCCGACGTCATGTGGCCGTCAAACCCGGAGCATACGTATTGCTGGCAGTGAGTGATAACGGCTGTGGAATGGACAAGGAAACTCAATCGCATCTCTTCGAGCCTTTCTTCACTACCAAGGAACAGGGGAAAGGGACCGGGTTGGGTTTGTCGACAGTATATGGAATTATCAAACAAAGCGGCGGTAACATCTGGGTGTATAGTGAGTTAGGACAAGGGACATCTTTCAAGATTTACCTGCCAACCGTAGAAGAGGAGGTTGAAACATACAAAACGGCTGCCCTTTTCTCCCCGCCCCCCGGCGGGACGGAAACCATCCTGCTGGTGGAAGATGAAGAGGCAGTGAGAACCATGATCAGCAAGGTCCTCCAGAGTGGCGGTTATACGGTGCTGGAAGCTCAGCACGGCGTCGAGGCCCTCCGGGTTTGCAAAAAGCATAGCGGTCCGATTCATTTGATGATTTCCGATGTTGTTATGCCCCAGATGAGTGGCCGGGAATTAGCCGGACGCCTGGCCTTGCGGCGGCCGGAGATGAGGGTGCTTTACATTTCCGGATATCCGGACAATGCCATCGTCCACCATGGAGTGCTGGAAACAGGGACGGCGTTTCTTCAGAAACCCTTCACCCTGAATGCCCTGGAGTACAAGGTGCGGGAAGTACTTGACGGACAGCAGCAGAGTTGAGATGATTCCAGCAGGAAGCCCTCAAGACCATTCTCTTTAAACCTCCCCCATTGCGTATCCAGGGAATGCCTTTTATTCAGCTTTAAAAATCCCTTTTGAATGTGGACTGCGTTAACATTTGGCGGGAAAGCCCGGGGAGAAGTTTTGCTCTCCATCTTCTGCTGGGAAGGAAATATTTTTGCTCAAGTTTGCCAAAAATTAACCGATAAAATAATAGAAAAAACAAGAAGAAGCTAAAATAACGGATGGGAATCCACTAAAAACCTAAAATGATTTCTGATGATATCTTGAACATTAAAGAAGTTTCCGATTATTTAAAAATTCCCGTATCGACGGTTTATAAATTGGCCCAGGATGGAAAACTCCCGGCCGTAAAAGTCGGGAAACACTGGAGGTTTTTAAAAAGAGACCTCGATCATCTCTTTAAGAAAAAGCCAGTGGAAGCCCTCCACGGACACCCCCCCCACAATCCCTAAGCTCCTTAAAGTATTGAAGTTTACTTTCCAATAAAAAAATTGACAGAATAAAATAATTATTCTAAAATATCCTCAAAACCTTTCCTCTTGCCGGATATTTACGGGGGGTGGAAAAGAGGGATTTTTAGAAAGACCTTGGCTGTTATTTTTAGCGGGAAGATGAAAAATGGGTAGTGAGAAAATCTTGGTCATCGATGATTCGATGGAAATCCTTACCCTTTTCCCTGAGTATTTAAAAGGAGAAGGGTACGATGTTGAGACATCGAGGGATGGAGCAAACGGCATCTCGATGATGGAGAATAAATTTTATGACTTGGTTCTTACTGACTTGAAAATGCCCGGTGTCGACGGGATGGGGGTTTTAAAATATATCAAAGACCATTCTTCCGATTCCATCTGCATCATTCTGACCGGGTACGGCACAGTCAAAAATGCGGTCGAGGCGATCAAATTGGGCGCTTTTGATTACCTGACCAAACCCGTGAAGCTGGATGAGATAACGATTGTCTTGAAAAGAGCGTTAGAATATCGTGATTTGAAGCGGGAGAATATAAACCTGCGGAATCAGCTAAAAAAAAAATACCGCTTTGAAAATATTATCGGCAACCATGAAAAGATGGAGAAGATATTCGAGGTTATAGAGAAAGTAGCGGATTCAGATAGTACCATTTTAATTTTAGGAGAAAGCGGAACCGGAAAGGAGTTAATTGCCAAGGCCATCCATTACAACAGTTATCGACGGGAGAAACCTTTTATTCCTGTAAATTGCGCGGCCATCCCGGGCGAACTTTTGGAGAGTGAGTTGTTCGGCCATGAAAAGGGGGCTTTTACCAATGCCATCCGCACCCGCATCGGTCGCTTCGAACTCGCCAACGGGGGAACTGTGTTCCTGGATGAAATCGGCGACATGACCCCGGTTCTCCAGAGTAAATTATTGAGAGTCTTGCAGGAGAGACAATTTGAACGGATCGGAGGGGTTAAAACAATCAAGACGGACATCCGAGTCATTGCCGCTACGCACCAGGATTTGAAACTGGCGGTGCAGCAGAAAAGATTCCGGGAAGATTTATATTATCGATTGAATGTTATCCCCATCAATATTCCCCCCCTAAGGGAGCGGAAATCGGATATTTCCCTCCTGGCCCTCCATTTTTTAGAGCATTTTAACGGGAGCAAGAAGAAAAAGATCAAAGGAATTAACAATGAAGCTATGGATCGGTTGATGCAGTATGATTGGCCCGGCAACGTTCGGGAACTTGAAAACACCATTGAGCGGGCTGTCATTCTATTGGATGCGGATATCATTACCCCAGAAGATTTACCCCCAAAATTCCAGGATTTTTCCAAGTCAGGCTCGCCCGCTCCGCTGGAAATTCCCGAAGAGGGAATATCCCTGGACACAGTGGTTAACGAATTTGAGAAGAAATTAATCCTTCAGGCGCTTATCAAAACCGGGTGGGTTAAAAATAAGGCCGCCCAACTTTTAAATCTAAATCGAACGACCTTGATCGAGAAGATAAAACGCCAAAATCTCCAGCCTCCCAGCCCCTAAGCTTTCGGATCACAGCAGCTCTGTCAAACCATTGACTCTGAATTCGTCAAGTGACTGAAATCCAGCCCAATCCTATCTCCGCATAATATTTAAAGTAAAATAATATCAATAAGTTAATGACAATAAAAGATCATCTTTATATTGGCATGACCATTGCACAAAAGATCATAAGAAATAGGCGAATGGTGGAAAGAAAAATATTAATAGGTATTGATGTCTTTATTCCGGGACAAGATAAAAGGATAGGCAGAATCAAATATTAAATAGCTTTAAGGTCCAACCGATTTATTTTTTTGAATTCGCAACCCATTAAAAAACGATGGAAAAATTATTATCTCAAGACGAAATTGATGCCTTACTCCGGGGGGTAGAGAATGGCCAAGTTGAAACCGCTGCCGAGCCAAGGGGAGGAAAGAAAGGAATGAACGGAGGAGGGTCTTCCTCCAAAGAGGAACCAACAGTTCCCGGTTCAAAAGAGATTCCCAACCTGGATTTCATCTTGGACATCCCCTTAGAAGTTTCAGTAGAGTTGGGCCGGGCGAAGATGTTGATCAGCGATCTTTTGCAATTGGGGCAGGGTTCGGTCATCGAGCTGACCAAATTGGCCGGAGAGCCGCTGGAAATATTCGTCAACCAAAAGCTCATCGCTCGAGGAGAAGTCGTGGTCTTAAACCGGAAGTTGGGGATCCGCATGACTGACATCATCAGCCCGATAGAACGGGTTCGACAATTGAACGCGTGAAGAATTGGATGATCTGGCCTGAAGTTTAACGGGCTAGGGGAAGATGATGCCGCAAATTGCGGAAGATATTTTGCTGGCCATTAGGGACGGGTGGCCAATCTGGTTGTTAAAACGGTCCAAGGGAAGAAATGGGGTCGATTTATATGGATCAAGCAGGCGGATTGGGCAGGGTAATGGAAAAACCTTCCAGAAAAGCGGGGATTTCAATTCCACCCCCCGCCGCAATAAAGAGCCTTCCTCTTGGCAAAGGGCCAAGGGTAATAACGGTCAGCAGTGGAAAGGGAGGAGTTGGAAAAACCAACGTGGTTGCCAACCTGGCCTTTGCCTTAACGCAAATGGCCAAGAGGGTTTTGGTTTGGGACGCTGATTTGGGGTTGGCCAATATCGACATCCTTTTAGGGTTAACTTCTCGTTACACGATTGAACATCTTTTAAAACTTAAAAAACCAGTTTCCGATATTTTGATCAAAGGCCCCGGGGGAATGTCCATTCTGCCAGCCAGTTCCGGTGTCCTGGAAATGCTGGATTTAACGGAAAGTCAGAAAATTTTTCTTTTAAATGAGCTGGATATTCTTGCCGAAACCATTGACTTTTTGCTGATCGATACCGGGGCCGGGATCTCTTCTAACGTTATCTTTTTCAATATGGCCGCGGAGGAATCGATTGTCCTGGCCACCCCGGAACCGACTTCGATCACCGATGCCTATGCTTTAATTAAGGTCTTAGCACAAAAATATCGGAAGAAAAAATTCACCATCCTGGTGAATTCTGCCCAAAATAGCCAGGAGGCCAAGGAGGTTTTCAAAAAAATAAGCATGGTTGCCGATCGCTTTCTGGGTAATTTAGCCATAGATTATTTAGGCTTTATTCCCTTCGATGAAAAACTTCCTCTTGCCGTAAAACATCAACGACCGGTTTTAGAGATTTATCCCCAGGCGCCTTCCAGTCGCAGTTTTGTGGAGGTAGCCAGAATCCTCGCCGAAAAACCATTGCCCGAAGCATCCACAGGTAATGTCCGATTTTTCTGGGGAAAAATTTTTCACTGTCACCAGGCAGAAGAAAAAGAAAGGGGGGCTGATTGAAAGCCAGAGCCATTCCTTACAAAACATTTTGTCCCAACGTGGTAGCCACCTCGCCGCCAAACGACGAGTCCTTGAATCGCGAGGAAATGATCCTAAAGTATACGCCGTTGATTAAGTATATCGCTCACCGCCTGGCCATGCGTCTGCCCCCCCATATTGCCGTGGAAGACTTGATCAGCGCCGGGGTATTTGGGTTAATGGATGCCCTGAACAAGTTTGATCCGGCCAGGAAAGTGCAGTTTAAGACCTTTGCCGAGTTCCGGATAAAAGGGGCCATGTTGGATGAACTGAGGTCGCTGGATTGGGTTTCTCGCTCCGTAAGGCAAAAGGCAAACCAATTGGAAAAAGCTTTTTTTAATATAGAGAAAAAAAAGGGGCGGGCGGCCGAGGATGAAGAGGTGGCCCAGGAATTGGGCCTATCCCTGGATGAATACTACAAAATGGTAAACGAAATTCACGGAGTTTTTTTGCTGGATGTGCCGCGACTGCGGATAAAAATTCCCAACCTTCCCGAAGAAGATTTAATCGATCTACTCGTCGCCGAAAAAGAAAACCATCCGTTTCATCTACTCAGTCTGGCGGAAATAAAAAAGGTTTTAACCCAAGCGATTGAAGGACTCACGCCTAAAGAAAAAACCGTGATTTCACTCTATTACTATGAGGAATTAACCTTGAAGGAAATCGGGGAGATATTGGGGTTTACTGAATCCCGGATATGCCAGATTCACACAAAATCTGTTTTAAAACTGCGGTTGAAAATACGGCATTACATGAAAGATGGGCGGTAAGGGCTGATCTGATCGGGGATTTTTTCTCGGGTTCCAATGGACAAATTAAAAAGCCGGTCAAGACCGGCTTTTTAATTTCTTAGGCCTGGGGGGGGAAAATCCGCGATTCATCAACAGGATGGATTCTTTTAGCATTTTATCGGCAATGGCTTCAGCCTTGATATGATAGTCTCCTTCGGCGATTGCTTTTTTCAGGACAGCCACTCGCCCAGACCGCCCTTCCGGGAGCAAATCAAGAAGGGCACGAATTCTTTTAATCTCCCTTGATTGATCCGAAGGTTTGATTTTTTTTAGCGAGAAAATCTGATTCTTAACTTTTTGAGGGATACGGGTTTTATCCGCAGGGTTGGATTTATTGGCCCGATTGATCAGGGCTATATAATTCATTTTTTTATTGCCGTCTGAAAGCTTCATGAGATTTTGTCCTTATAGCAAGTCCTCATATGACCCTGGTTTCATTATTGCAAAAATGATTTCCTTTAACGGTCCGGCTTCGGCGATTGAAGAGAAATGGACACCCTCTCCCCAGAATCGTTTTGGTAGGAATGCTTACCTTTTTTCTGGGGGCCCGAGATCCCATCGACAACTGCTGAATATATATCGTGAAAACCTGCTGGGTTTGGAAGGTATTTATAACCATAATCTTTTGTTTTCATAAAACTTGTCGTCAGACCCTTAAAAAACTTTAGGCTTTTTAAGTTATTCGTTGTTTTATGCAGGCCTTTTCATAAACCGCATTAGAATTTTCATCCGTGATTTACCCCGTTGGGAGAGAAGACGGCGAACCTTCTTGCATAACCGGTCCTTTCTCATAAATAACTTAGCAAAACTTTAATAGGTTTTCGTTCTATAGACTGACCCAATCCTTGCCTCCCGTAAAGGAGAATTAGTTCTATAAAGGACGGGAATATCATTGCAATTGTTCCCCCCATTATGATATAGGGGTTTTTAAAGGGGGATTTTTTAGCTAAGAAGAATCTAAGGGGTTTGGGCGCAAGACATTCTGCCGGTGCGGAACGAAGGAGGTTTTTCGATGGGGTTACCAAAAAATTTTCCAACCAGGGGAAAACCTCGTTCCTCCCAACGGCCTGAATTTATAACCGCTTTCATCGAAAGGTATCGATATTCGGCGCTGGGGGAATTGGTCAAAGGGATCATCCATAATCTGAATGGATCTCTCCAGATATTATCCATGCAGATGGAACTTCTCGAGAGAATGCTGGTTCGGGAAGGGGAAAAGGTTCCCCCGGCCATTCAAGAACAGATGCGCCGGTGTCTGGAACAACTCGAAAAATTCAATGGACACCTAAAGGTTTTAATCGAGAAAGGGGTCCATGATGAAGTAGATACTCCCCAGATCATTCAACTCAACGATCTTTTAGAAGAAGAACTTTCCCTCTTGCACCACAACTTATTTTTTAAACATCAAATCCAGGTGCAAAAAATTCTGGCCCCCGACTTGCCTTATCTGCAAGGGTATTACGTTGACTTCAGTCAGGGGCTATTGAATCTGATCCATAATGCGGTTGAAGCGATGGAAGAAGCCAGCCTTAAAAAGCTTACCCTGGTTACGGAAAAGAAGGGCGATCAAGTTCAGATTGTCATTAAAGACACGGGATGCGGGATCTCCCAAAAAATCAGGGACCACCTGTTTCAGCCCTTTGTTACCAGTAAGGGCGGGAAGCATCGGGGGTTAGGATTATTTATTTCGCGGGAGCTGTTGGCTCGTTACGGAGCTTCCTTCTCTTTCTCCTCGAAGAAGGGAGAAACGACTTTTACGGTTCATTTCCCGACCTCACGCAATCGGGGGATTTGAAGGGATGGCTGAAGTCGCGGGTTCTCTTTCTGGGGCCCGCTTTTTTCCACTCTTCGAGTGGAGAGGGGAATCCGTTGAGGGGTGACAGGCCACCCAGTGTTCGCTGCCATCCATCTGGACAAAATGGGCCCTTCTTTCCGGCGTTTGGGGAAAACCGCCTTTGGCCAGCGAGGGTGAATTCGAAGAATCTTTTCCAGGCGGGAAAGAGGAGAGAATAGAAAATGGCTGATAAAAAAGGAAGGGGTTTAAATTTTTCAGATTTATCATCCCCGGGAACTGCGGATGCGGGAAGCCAATAATAGGCTGATGAGGACACAAGCGAGGCAGGCCAGGCGAACCCCGGAAATGGAAAAGGGAACGTAGAAGAGAGAGAGGATCAGCGGAGCAACGGCATAGCCCGAGAATTTTAAACAATTGTATACCGAAGCTACTGGCTTGCGCAATTCGGGAACAATCTCCACGGCCAGGGTGTTCAAGGAGGTCCAGGCTGTGGACGCCCCGGCTCCAAACAAAGCAAACCAGGCAAGATATTGGCCGTAGGAGTATTCCGTCATCTCCAGCCCGAGAATGGCGCTGACCATAATTATCCCCCCGGCATAGGCAACAATTTTCCTGCCGAGGCGGTCGCCTATGACCCCAGCAATGGGAGCAACCACCACGCCTGTTGATCCGGTCATCGAAAGAACGAATCCGATCTTGTCCGAAGGAAGGGAGAAGGTGGTTTTCAAATAATCGGCTATGAAAGTCATCAGGCCGATGTACCCCATAAATAAAAAAAAGGCTGCCAAGCTCAGAAATTTTACACCGGCATAGGAGAATGATTGCTTCACGTAGGAAAAAGCCTCCCAGAGCCTCCCGGGTTTTACCGTCGATTGATCCCCTTTGTCGCCTGTAATTCCATAGAGCACCCCAATGGTCGAAGCAAAGGCCATGAGAAAGAAAAAGAACCAAGGCCACCCCAAATACACCTCCAGGAGTCCGGATATCAATGGCCCCATCGTCACGCCCACCGTATACATGACCCCCAGCAGCCCAATGGCTTTGCCCATTCGCCCCGGTTCTACCATTTCCCCCACCAGGGCCAGGACGATCGGGGCAATGAAGGCCGCGCCAAAACCTTGGATGAACCGAGCACCCACCAACGTTTCCAGACTGGGGGAGAGGCCGCAGAGAAGTCCTCCCAGGCTGTATACCCCGAATCCGAAAAGGAGGGTGCGGCGGGTATTGAAGACTTGGGCGATGGATCCGGAAAACAGCTGAAAGATGACGTAGGGAATCATGTAAAGGGTAACCGTGAAGGAAACCCATTGAATGCTGACATTCCATTCCCTGGCCAAAACAGGCAAGAGAGTGATCACCCCGACTCCTCCCATGGGACCGATCACTGCTCCGAGATAGATGGGGAGAAGACGTCTCAAGTTAAGTGCCTAACCCGGCATAGCCGGAACGAAAAATTCAAAAGGCAAAACTCAAAAGGGTATAAAAGGGTTTTCCCGAGCTATTGGCTCGACGGACTTTCTTGCCAATTGGTCCCCGACTTCATTCGTACCGGCTTAAAGTCATTAAAAAAATTATTCCCAATATTTTTTTATTCCGCTTGGTTCCTGGATTGAATTCTCTTTTGCACCTTTTTCCAGGATTGGGTGATGAGAAAGCTCTCCTCCATGTTGGCGATCATCCGGACGAACTTGTTCATGGGCACGGAAAAAGTGAGAGCGTCCCCGGGGACGAAGGGTCGCGCTGAAACATCAAACATTCCCAAGACACATCGAGGCCGGTCGGAAATTTTCTCGCGATAAGGATACTGGACGATGGTACCGCAGCCAGCGGCAAAAGGCGCGAATACCCCATTGGGTTCGGTCTCATCGAAGTTGGCAAGGGTAAAAAGGCCGGCCAGCACATCCGGCCGGGCGAAAAAAATAACAACCTCCGGCTCATCGGCTGGGAGAAGAAGATCCCACCGTTTGAACACGATGAAAGAGCCAGGCGCTTGAAAATGCGGCCAGGTTTTCATCGCCTCCTTGACCAGCTCGGGTGTTTTCTTGTAACGCTCCCCTTCCAGTTTTCCAGGAATCCCATAGGAGAGGAAATATTCGAAATGAGGCATAATCTCTTCGGCAAAGCCGAGGTATCTTTTCCCGCCGAAGCAGCCGACGGATTCCTTGCTGAAACAAAGAGATTTCCCTTTTCGTACCCCGTACAAATCTGCCATGAGGCAGCGGTGAACAGAAGAAGGTTTCACCTGTTCGGCATTTTCTTCTGTATGGGTATAGTAAAATACAATGGGCAGGTCCGCTCCGTTAAAAAATTTTGTCCAGAGGTCGATAAAATTGTCCCGGATTTTCGTATCCATCGTTTGCTCCTCCTCCTGGGCGCGAGGTTTTCTTGCAGGACTTGCGGCCAATTCATTGGCCCTGCTTTTTCATCTCCCGTATCTTTTCCAGAGTATCCCTGTAAATACCTTCTTTCAAGGGATTCAGTTCAATAGCCTTCCTGGCCAGGCCTTCGGCCTGGTCCAGATTTTCCTTTTTCGTATAATACAGCCAGGCCAGGTTGTTATAGGCATCGGCATTGTTGGATTCTTTCCGGATGGCCTTTTGGTAATATTCTTCCGCCTTATCCATCTCCTTTTTCTGGAAATAGGCATTGCCAAGGTGCAGGTAAGCCAGGGGAAGCTTTTTGGCGGCCAGTTGATATTCTTTTAGGGCGGCATCGAGTTCACCCTGTCTTTCGTAGGCTACGCCGAGGTTCAAATGTTCTTGGGGAGTGAGCGGGTCCTTGAGAATAATAATTCTCGGTAGGGCGCAGCCGGAAAAAAACAGCAGGACGCAAAGCGCAAAGCGCAGAGCGTAAAAATTTCCTTGCTTATGGAGAAACCGGGTTCTGATCATTGGGGAGTTACCCGAAGAGTCCAGAATTTTGCCCGCTCCCACGTTTTTAAAAAATTATCCAGGGGAATAAACTTATGTTTTTCTTTCCCGGAATTGGCAATAATGCCCCCCTTGGCGTAGCCCACCACCACCATAAAATGGTCCTGCTCATATACCCAAAACCCGTAATCGACCAGGACGATGAGAGGATTTCGGGAATGAATGTTCCGCTGCAAGTCATCCAGATTCCCCTTAAACTGGACGGCTTTCAGCCCCTTCCTCTCCGCATAAAAAATCATATCGATGTCCAGAGTGCCTTTGGCCTTGGCGCTGAATATCTCAGCGGCGATGTCCGCCGGGGAAACCTGGACCCCCCAGTAATTTAACACGCCGGCAAGCGCGGCCGGGCCGCATTGATAGGCCTCCTGGGGGTAGAAAGGAACGTTGGGGATAGTGGGGAAGGTTCCGCCTTCCTTTAGGGGAGAAGGCCCAGCGCAGGAAAAGAGCAAAGAAATTAGCAGAAAAAAAAAGAAGGGGCAACCCTTAACGAGGCCGCCCGTTTTCATTAATTTATTTGCCAAGGGACCGATTCAACAAGCGGAGGTTTGTTCATTTTACAACAATTCTATGCCCCGTTAGCTGGAGAATTAAAATCACGAGGATGGCAATCACCAAAAGGGCAATCACAATCCCCAAGCCGCTAT
>CAZIDC010000003.1:0-14326 GCA_964537885.1 uncultured Syntrophaceae bacterium
ACTTAAGGGGTTACCCTTAGGGATACCCCACAACAAAGGCAGTCGGAACTTGGTGCGCGTCTGGGATTCTTAGAAACCTCCGAAAATCTGGGGTGTTGCTTCCAAGAACCGGACCGCGATTCCTATAATTTTAGCCAGCGAATCGCATTACCACTGAAGAATGCCTCCAGCTCCTCCTTTTTAAAGGTCACCCCGGCTTCCTGGACCCAATCAGGAATCTGGGTAAGGGCCTTCACCCAGTCCACATATTCATCATGCAGGTCGGGGGAGAATTTAACCCCGGTGTGATCACTGGCGAAAAGAAGGCGACGGTATCCGATCATATTCATGATGTAACGCCAGGTTTGATAGAAATGCAGGGCCTCCCCGGCATAGAGCCAATGAAGCCAAGCGGCAATATCACAGATCACATTCGGCCGGGCGCGAGCAATGGCCACCATTTCCATAAAAAAGCCATGCCCACAATGCGTACAATAGAGGGTCAGTTCAGGAAAATCGGCGGCGACATCATCGATGGGCAGGGGGTGAGAAAATTTGCTTTTCATGGGTCCGTAAACAGGGCCTGTATGAAAGTTGACCGGCAAATCTAATTCCAGGCACTTTTCATACACAGGATAAACGAGGCGGTCATTCGGATACCACCCCGACCCCGGATAAAGTTTGACGGTCTTGGCGCCCAGCTCTTTAAAACCCATTTCTACGATCTCACGGGCATTCCTCCGGCGAGGATCAACTGCTACGGAGAAATACAAGCGATGGGGATGCCTTTGGACGATTTGGGCGGTGAGACGGTTAATCTCCTCTATGGGCATCAGAGTTGGCTCTTCGGGAATGGTCAGACCCAAATCAATCGCGCAAACCACTGCCTTGTCTACGCCTGCCCGATCCATATTGGCTATAAAAATTTCACCCGTAAGGTCGAAAGAGGCCTCGCGGTGTTTCGCCATCTGTTCCGCCGTTTTTCCCGAACGGGCTCCTATCAGTTTGTTGAGGCCTTCCCATGACCAATTTGGTTTGCATTCTTTTTTCGCAAAAATGTGGGTATGAGCGTCAATAATCATATTCTTCTCCTTCCCCATGAAAGCTTGGACACCCTTTTCCCTTATCCTCTCGACAGACCGGAGTGCGAATCTTATCAACAATGACCGCCGCCCCCATAATCCCTTCCTCCCCATTCTTTACGGCTTCATTCACCCTTAAAAAAGCCATCTGAGTGGCGAACCATTCGACGCTCAAAGCGGCCATGGTTATTGATGGTAATCCCCTCCATTCATCCAACTTTACTATTTTTGGATCAGCTCCAATTTAGTTGAGAAAAAAAGGCGTTTCTTATCTAAAAACGTTATATTTGCAATAGGGTTTTCAAATAGAAGAAATTACCTGTGGCCAAGGGGTCCCATGCCCGGGCAAAAAAGCATTCGCCTCGCCAAAAAAGGCGGTGGTCCCTCCTTTCGCGATGCGGGCTTCCGCCGTTTGCAGCCATGCCATCCCTTTTCCCCCGCGTCTCTTTGCGGAAAGGAGAGAGGGGGTATCGGGAAGGATTGCTCCCGGCCCTTTTTGGCTTCGGCGCCTGCTCTTTTGCCCGGGCAACGAGAAGGCCGGTCTAAACGACCAACTAAATTGGAGATGATCCTTTTTTTTCAGGTTTTGCCGACCGACAGTCAATAATTGAATGGGATTCAGATTTCTATTCTATTTGCCCGGACCCTGTCAAGGAAAATAATTCGGGAAAAAATCTTAAACGGCGGCCAAAAGAAGCTCCCCAGTAAATTATGGATATAATGTGGTATTAACTGTAAATCCTGTTTTTAAATTTTCGGCTCATTTTAGGCTTGACATTATTTCTAAAAAAATATAAATAAACTGGCAGTCAGAAGTTGAATAGAAGTCATAAATTATCTGGGAAAACCAGCAAGATGAAAAGTCTTTTAGAAGAGAAAAAAGATTGGACAAAAAAAGAGGTCATGAATGCCGCTAAAAAGATTTTTTTCCAAAAGGGTTACCCCAACACTTCTATAGAAGAGATCGCCCAAGCGGCGCGAGTCAGCAAAGGAACGATTTATTTGTATTTTAAAAGTAAGGATGAATTATATCTGTCCCTTATGTTTCCGACTCTGGAAGAACTCGGTCGGCGGTTTAAAGATCTGGAAGGGAAACTAACCGGCGGCCAATTAATGAACTCTAAAGCTATTGTTATGGGGTTTTTTGAGATTTTCAAAAAACTTTATGAAGATGACCCGGATGGCATCCGAATTATTCAGGCTTTCCAGCAAGGGGGTCTGGTTTCGAAGATGACCGGAGAAACGGGTGGGGAAATAGACCGGTATGCCAAAAGGAATTTCAGCATCGCCAGGAATATTATTTCCAAGGCTATAAAATTGGATTTAATCGGGAAGGTAAATCCTGCCAAGATCATTGATATTTTTTGGGGGGCATTTATCGGAATCGTGCAACTGGAAGAGAGTAAGTTAAGGGCTACCCAAAAGGACCATATTTTTAGCACGCTGGAATATGCCTTTTTAAGTATGGCCGATCATCTTTGCCCTGGCAAAAAAAAGGTCATGATTTCCAAGGAGGTTTAATAAATAATGGTAGGTTGCCTATGAAAGAATTCCCTTGGAAAAACCTCAAAGCGCTGATTGAAGACAAAGCCATCAAAAATGGAGCCAAAACCTTATTATTTTTCGAAGATCAGGTACTCACTTACCAAGAGTTGCATGAGATCTCCAATGCCATCGCTCACAACCTTCGGAAACGGGGGATTCAGAAGGGGGACCCTGTTCTTCTATTCCTTTTTAACGGACCGGAATTTCTCAAAACATGGTTTGCCCTAGCCAAAATAGGGGCTGTAACTGTGCCCCTCAATACGGCATTAAGACGCTATGATCTTACCTATATTATTAGGGACAGTGATTCCAAGGCCATTATTTTAGATGCGGCTCTTTTGGAGAGTTATCTGGAAGTGAGAAAAGAGGTCAATCTTCAGACCGAAATTCTTTTGGCTGGGGATTCAATCAATCTGCCAAAGGGGATGATTCCTTTTTCTACGCTGGAGGAAGGATCCGTTAACAATCTGATAACCGAAATTCTTCCCTCCGATCCTGCTTGTATCCTGTATACCAGCGGCACGACGGGCAAACCCAAGGGGGCGATTCTTCCTCATTTTTGTTACGTCAATTCGGGAGCAGCCATTGCGGGGGCCCTCGACATACAGCCGAAGGACCGTTTATTCACGGCTTTGCCTTTATTCCATGTTGGAGCCCAGCTGGTCGTCGCTCTACCGGCGATCGTCGCGGATGTTGATTTCGCTCTGGCGAAGCGCTTTAGCGCCTCAAAATTTTGGGAGCAAATCCGGAGATACAACTGCACCATCGTGCATTATCTCGGTTCCTTGGCCCAAATTTTATTCCAACAACCAGAAAGGCCGGATGATGCCGACCATCCAGCAGAGAAAATGGTGGGAGGGGGAGCCCCCCGAGACTTATGGGAAAAATTTGAAAAAAGATTTGGGGTTACCTTCTTGGAGGGGTATGGACTCACCGAAGGAGCCTGCATTACAACCTGGAATCCATTGGGCAAAATTAAAGTGGGAAGTATCGGTTTGCCGGTAGCCCACCAGCGGGTGGAGGTTGTGAATGAAAATGATGAAATCCTTCCTCCCTTTGCTCGTGGGGAAATTGTGATTCGGCCTGAGGCCCCCTATTCGATGATGCTGGAGTATTATAAAAAGCCTGAGGCGACCTTAAAGGCTTTCCGGAATCTCTGGTTTCATACGGGGGATATGGCTTATAAGGATGAAGAAGGATACATTTACTTCGCTGGCCGTAAAAGCCAATTCATCCGAAGAAGAGGGGAAAATATCTCAGCCGAAGAGGTGGAGGAAATCATCAATCAGCACCCCCAAGTCAGGGAAACAGGTGTGGTGGGCGTACCGAGTGAGGTGGGGGAAGATGAAATCAAGGCCTGTATCGCAACCAAAGAAGATCCCGTAGCTCCCGAAGAGATTATCAAATGGTGCGAGGAGAGGATCGCCTATTTCAAGGTTCCCCGATACGTTGAATTCTTAGATGAACTCCCGAAGACTGAGACCAATAGGATCCAGAAACATAAACTGAAGGAGATGGGTGTCGTCAACGCCTGGGATAGAGAAAAGGCGGGATATAAAATCAGGAAATAAAAATTGAGGGGGCGAATATGGATAAAGATTACTTCATCGTAGACTCCCACCTTCATACCTATCCGAGTGTTGAGATTGGGCGTCAGGCTCTTGGACCTAATGGTTATGGGTATGCCGGAACCATTGCGGAGCTGCAGGAAGTTATGAGAAAGGCCAATATTTATCGGTCAATCATGGTCAATAATACCCCTGTCCAAGAGATGAGAAAGGCCCATAGCGCCAAAATTCCGGCTAATTTAAGTCCGGAACAACGGAAGAAAGAGATCCAAGCGATCGATAAAAAAATGATTGAACGTCTGCAGCGCCGGAATCAATGGACCTGCGAGATGGGCAAAGAGAATCGCAATTTAGTGCCCCTCGTCAGCGTCGATCCTCTCCAAAGCCCCGAAGGAATGGCGGCCGAGGTGGAGAACAAGGTAACCACCATGGGGGCTAAAGGACTGAAACTGCATCCTCTGGTCAGCGAATTTTATCCGGGGGATGAAAGGATGTGGCCGGCCTATTCCAAAGTTCAAGATCTTGGAGTTCCCCTCCTTTTTCATTCCGGGGCGAGTGAATTACCCGGTTACGACAGCCAATACGCCCGGCCCGGGCAATTTGAAAAAATGGCCAAAGCCTTCCCCAAGTTGACCCTTATATTAGCTCATTTCGGCAGAGGCTATTACGAAGAAGCCATCGCCTTGGCCCAGAAATACCCCAATCTTTTCTTCGACACCGCTGCTTGTTTGCAGTCACCTGAATCTACCTCAGCAAAACAAGCCGAGGAGATTTGTCAAATGATTAAAAAAGTCGGTGCCACCAGAGTTCTATTTGGCAGCGATTGGCCATGGTTCGATCCAATTCTGGATGTACAAATGATTGGGAATATGGACCTCAAGGATGAGGAAAAAGCGTTGGTCTTGGGTTTAAATGCCAAAAGAATTTATGACCTATAGCTCATTGGTTTCCGGGAGCTTTAGAGAATAAGAAAAGCGGGGAAGCATTTTTTTGATGAATCAAAAAGGAAAGGGGGTAATTGCGTCGCTCTGCCGCCGAGAAGAAAGATCCTAAGCCATGGTTTAAACTGCCAACTTGGAGATGAAAAATAATCATCAAATGCTAAAGGAGGTTTTCATGAATAAAAAGTATTGGTTTTTTGTAATCTTAACTTTGTTCTTGGGTCTCTTTGTCCAAGGCCAGGCCGCAGGTCAAAATGTGATCAAAATCGGAGTGCTTTTTCCCTTCACTGGACCCCTGGCCATGGTAGGGAAAGAATATTGGGAATCTTGGGATATCGTCTCGGAAATGATGAATGAAAAAGGGGGAGTTCTGGGGAAAAAGATCGTGGGGGTGAAAGCCGATGCGGTAGACCCCAAGAACGCGATGAGTGAAGCCGAAAGACTCATCAGCGTGGAGAAAGTGAATATCATTGCGGGAACCTATTCCAGCCCGCGGGCCATGACTGCCTCAGAAGTGGCGGAAAAGTACAAAAAAATATATTACGAAACGGGGGCGGCGGCCGATGAGTTAACTCAACGAAAGATGAACTATTTCTTCCGCCTCCAGGTGAAAGGAAGTTCCTATGGGATCATGGGCGCCGATTATTCCGCCCAAGTTTTAGCCCCGGCCATGAATAAAAAACCAGGGGATCTAAAAGTCGTCGTCTGCTATGAAGACAGCATCTGGGGGTCCACCATTAGCAAAGCCTTTGCCGAACAAGCGAAAAAGGTGGGCATAAAAATATCCGAGACGGTGAGCTATAACTATAAGGCCGTCGATTTTTCGGCGATGATTACAAGATTTAAAATGATTAACCCGGACATTGTTTATGGGGTCAATTATGCCCCAGATTTTATGATCCTGTGGCGGCAAATGAAACAACTCGACCTGAACATGAAAGCCTATGTAGGGAATGGAACCCTGCTGCATTCGGATTTGCCCAAAGCTCTGGGGAGTGACATCGATTATGTGTTCGACATTCAAGGGGTCGGCTTGCAGAACTTCAACTTAGAGGCCATCAGCAAGAAATCCAGGGATTTTTTGGCCGAGATTCAGCGCCGGCATCAGAAGAAATACGGGGTGCCTATGCCCGGCGAGAATGTTCCCCCGGCTTACGAATTTTGGGTCTTGCTCGATCAGGTTCTACCCATGGCGGGTTCCGACGACCCAGAGGCCGTCCGCCGGGCTCTTTTCAAATTGGATATTCCCCTCAAGGATTCGTTGCTTGGGTTCGGAATTAAATTTGCCGGACCCGATGCCCCTGAGCCTGGGCAGAATATTCGTGCTGTTCCGGCGGTCATGCAATGGATGGAGAAGAAACTCTGGACTGTTTATCCCCAAGAATTAGCAACCATGAAGGTGAAACCGGTAATGCCTGCCTGGAAGGAACGAGGGAAATAAAGCAAGAATCGGGTTAGCCCCTTTTCTTGTCATTTCGAATCGAGCCATAGCGGGACTGAGTAATCCCTCCCACCCTCCCCCCGTTGATAGAATGGGGAGGGTGGGGAAAAATAGTTCTAACTAGGCAATTTGGTTGTTAAACGAGCTTCTTGCAAAAGTCACTTACTCCGTCACTCCGGCCAAAGCCGTTCGCCTGAGGCGGACGGGTCGCGCTTCGCTTGCCCGGAATGACAACTTCCTCTTGCTTTCAAGAGTTTTGCAAGAGGATCAAATGCCATCTGAAACCGATTTGAGCTCTATTCATCTTGGATAGAAGTTAACAACCTGAATATGATCTATCTCCAACTATTAATTAATGGCGTCCTCCTGGGCGGAATCTATGGGCTCATGAGTATCGGGCTCAATTTGGTTTTTGGGGTGGTGGGCATCGTCAATTTTGCCCATGGGGAATTTTTAATGATTGCCATGTATGCGACCTTTTGGCTTTTCACTCTAACCCATATCGATCCCTATCTGGGATTACTCATCATCGCTCCTTCCTTCTTCTTATTTGGATATATCACTGAAAAATTACTTATCCAGCCGATCATTAACGCCCCCCATGTAGCCCAAATCTTTGTCACCCTGGGGATGGCCATGATCCTGCAAAACCTCGCCCTGATCCTATGGAAAGCCGATACGCGAGCCCTTTACCTTTCTTATACCAGCTCCTCCATTCAATGGGGTCCGCTGATCATAGGCCTCACGCGGCTCCTCGCCTGGGTGATCTCGGCAGGAATTACTGTGCTCCTTTTTCTTTTTCTGAAAAGAACCTACTGGGGGAAAGCCGTACAGGCCGTATCGCAAAATTTGACGGGGGCCAAAGCCGTGGGGATCAACATCAATTTTACCTACGCCCTGGCTTTTGGCCTCGGAACGGTATGTGTGGCCATTGCGGGGCTCACCCTAATGGTCATCTATCCCACCTATCCTACCATTGGCAATAACTTCGTATTGATTGCTTTCGTCGTGGTCGTTTTAGGAGGCCTGGGAAATTTGATGGGAACCATCATGGGCGGGTTAATTATCGGGATCATCGAGGCCTTTGCCGGATTTTATTTGCCCGGACCGATCACTATGGCCATCTATTTTTCGCTTTTTATTATCATTTTGATTTTCCGACCCAGTGGGCTTTTTACCAGAAGAGCCTAACCCCGGAGGGAAAGGACCGATTCACTTTGGGATTAAAGGATTCATGATGACCGGGACCCCTGAGATCGAGGACAAAAACTTTCGGCAAAAGGTCTGGCAAGGGGACTATTTTATCCTATTTCCCCTATTGATGGTTGGAACTTTCCTCCTTCTTCTGGTGGAAAATCCATATTACATCGATATGATTCTGATGACTTTTTTCTATGCCGCCATGGGCATGGCCTGGAATTTCATCGGCGGCTTTTGTGGCCAACTTTCCCTGGGGCATACGGTTTTCTTTGGAATCGGCGGCTACAGTTCCGCGCTGCTTTTTTTAAGGTTTGGGATCTCTCCGTGGCTGGGAATGATCATCGGTGTCTGCGTCTCCGGGCTGGTAGGCTATCTTTTGGGAAGGGTTGTGTTTCGCCTGCGCGGACCCTATTTTGCCCTGGCGACGCTGGCACTGGGGGAGATCTTCTTCTTGCTTTCCAATCATTTTGAAAAATTTACCGGCGGATCGGTAGGTTTAGTCATGCCGAGAGAATCTTCCCTTTATGCCATAAGTTTCCTTAACAAAAAGGTATATGGGTTCCTGGCGTTGGGTTTCATGTTGGTCACCATGGTCGTTTCCATCCGGATTAAGAATTCGAAAAAGGGGTATTTCTTTTATGCCCTCAAGGACGAGGAGGAATCCGCCAAAGCCTTGGGCGTGCCCGTATTAAATTTTAAACTTTTAGCCCTGGTTATCAGTGCGGTCTTTACCTCCTTCGGGGGGGCTTTTTACGTTTGCTACCTCCATTATGCGGACCCCGAGGTTTTATTTTCGATCCATCATAGTGTGCAATTTGCCATGATGGCGATTATCGGGGGGGCGGGAACCGTGGCCGGGCCCTTGATGGGGTCGGTCTTGATTACGCCCCTGGATGCCTGGCTGAAGAGCTGGCTGGGTGGGCAGATGGCGGGGCTCGCTTTCGTGGTCTATGGAACTTTGCTCATCTTGATTGTGCTATTCATGCCGAGCGGAATCGTTGCCTGGATAAGCGGTGTTTTTCAAAAATTTGCTACCCCTCCAGAAAAGCCGTCCCTAAAAGAAGGGTTCCCCGACCTGAAACGAAAGGAATTTTCCCAAAAGGGAGCGGAGGGAAATGGATTGATTCTAAAAGTAGCGGGGGTGCAGAAATCGTTCGGGGGTTTAATGGCCCTGTCCGATATCAGCTTTGACCTGGAGCGGAATACAATTTTTGGCATTATCGGGCCCAACGGCGCCGGGAAAACAACTTTATTCAATTTGATTTCCAGAAGCATGCCTTTAGATCAAGGAAGGGTTTTCTTTGAGGGCCGGGACATTACTCCCCTGCAAGACCCCGCAAGCATCAGTTCCCTGGGGCTGACCCGGACTTTCCAGATCGTCAAACCCTTCCCCAGCATGAAAGTATTGGACAACGTAATCGTGGGAGCCTTTAACCAAGAAAAATCGCTTCCCCAGGCAAAAGAATACGCCGCCCGGATTCTCCATTTTGTAGGCTTAGAGGCCAAAATGAATCAAGATATTTCTATCCTGACCATCGCGGATTTAAAGCGATTGGAGTTGGCGAAAGCGTTAGCGACCCGGCCCAAGCTATTGTTGTTGGATGAGGTCATGACCGGTTTGACGCCCACCGAAACGAACCAAATTATCAAATTGGTGGAACAGATTTCTGCCGGAGGAGTTACTATTTTGTTGATCGAGCATGTCATGAAGGCGATGATGGCGTTAGCGCAACGAATCATGGTGATTAATTATGGAGTGAAAATTGCGGAAGGGACTCCCGAAGAAATTCAAAAGAATCCCCAGGTCATTGAGGCCTATCTAGGAAAAAGAAGAATCAGTGTTTATGCTAAGAATTGAGAAGATCACGGCCGGTTACAGAAAAATAACCATCTTGCAATCCGTCTCGGCGGAGGTGCAGGAAAAAGAGATTGTGGCCATCGTCGGTTCCAACGGAGCGGGGAAATCGACGCTTTTAAGATCCATCTCTGGTTTCCTTCGGCCTTTTAGTGGTCAAATTTTTTTCCAGAAAGAAGAAATTTCCCAACTTCCTTCGCACGCAATTGTGGATAAAGGGATTGTCCAAGTTCCGGAAGCTCGTCAGCTTTTTCCCCAATTGACCGTTTTAGAAAATTTGGATTTGGGGAGCTTTCCCCATAGAGCAAGGGCCAAAAGAAAGGAAAGACTGAGCCAGGTTTATCAAATTTTCCCACGACTCAACGAACGGAAAGACCAGCACGCCGGATCCCTGAGCGGCGGAGAACAACAGATGTTAGCCATCGCCCGAGCCCTCATGGGCTGCCCCCGACTGCTCATGTTGGATGAGCCTTCCCTCGGGTTGGCTCCTTTACTTGTTGAGCACATCTTTGACACGGTCCAAGAAATCCGCAGAGCCGGGGTCAGTATATTGATCGTAGAGCAAAATGTTTTTGAGAGCCTACAATTAAGCGATCGAGCCTATGTCTTGGAGAATGGGGAAATCGTTTTAAAGGGTACCGGAGAGGAATTATTGAATAACGCAAAAGTGAAATCCGCTTATCTGGGAATTTAAAAGGAGCACAAGATGGTTCGCGGGATGAATTGGGGGCTTCTTTTAGAGCGGCACGCCCAAAAGCGTAAAAACAAATTGGCTTTGGTTTTTGAGGATAAAAAATTTACCTATGGCGAATTGAATGATCTTGTCAACCAGATGGCCAACTACTTATGGAAACTGGGAATCAAAAAAGGGGATCGAGTGGGGATCTACCTGCCCAATTGTTGGGAGCATATCGTGGCGCATTTTGGGATCTTAAAAATTGGCGCTATCGTGATCCCCTTTAATCCCATGTACAAATCCTATGAAATTCAATACATGCTGGAAGATTCCGGGGCCGAAACGGTAATCACTATTCCGGAATTATATCCCTACGTAAAAGAGGTGGAAAAATCCACGAAGCTTAAAAATATAATTGGGTCGGGCTCTACAGAACCAGGAAGGTTATCCTTCGGGGATATTTTAAAGGAACCCAGAACTTGGGAACACGAAATCCCCATTGACGAAAGGGAAGATCTGGCCCTTCTCCAGTATACCTCGGGAACTACGGGAAAACCCAAAGGGGCGATGTTAACCTATCACAACGTATTTTCCAATGTCCGCACGAATACCAACCTCTATGATTATGATGAATCCGATGTCCAGTTGATCGTTCTTCCCCTGTTCCATTCTTTTGGGATCTTTTCCGTATATTATTCCATTTATGTCGGAGGGCTCATCGTATTGGTGAGGCGCTATGACGGCGAATTAGTTTTTTCCCTTATCGATCAATTCCGGGTCACTTCCTTCTTTTGTGTTCCTCCGATGTTGCTCGGAGTCCTCAATGTCAAGAATCCGGAACGATTTACCCTCAATTCCTTACGGGTCTGTCTGTGCGGGGGGGCGATGATGCCCGTGGAAATCATGAAGAGGGTCAGGGAATTGTTAGGGGTAGAAGTGGTCGATGGCTACGGTCTTACAGAGTCCTATGGGTTCATTATGACCCCTTACCTGGATCGATTTCGGTATAAACCAGGTTCCATCGGGATACCGATCCCAGTACAAGAGGTGCGGATCGTCAATGATCGGGATGAAGATGTCCCCATCGGGGAAGTGGGAGAGATTGTCGCCCGCGGGCCCATTGTGATGAAAGGGTATTGGAATAAACCTGAAGAAACGAAGGAAGCGATGCGCAATGGGTGGTTTCATACCGGGGATTTAGCCCAAATGGACGAGGAGGGGTACTACTATATCGTGGGCCGAAAAAAAGAATTGATTATTTCCTCGGGCTTCAATATCTACCCCAAAGAAATCGAGGAGCTCCTCTATCAACACCCGAAAATAGCCGACGCGGCTGTGATCGGTGTTCCTCATGAATATAAGGGCGAGGCTGTGAAAGCCTACATTATTTTGCAAGAAGGAGCGCAGGCCACTCCAGAGGAAATCATTGATTATTGTCGCAGTAAACTCGCCGTGTTTAAGGCCCCCACCATTGTTGAGTTTCGGAAAGCTCTGCCAAGGACGGCAAGCGGGAAAGTATTAAAACGTGTTCTTCAGGAGGAAGTCTTGCCAAAGGCGAAAGCCCCTGGCCCACAATAAAAAAAGGGTCACGAAAAACTCTCTAACCTTTACTCCAGGCAAGGAATTATTCAGGGCATCGCGGATAAGGGGAATTTTTTTGAGTCGGAAGAAATTGATGGGAAAAGCATGATCAGAGGAAACATGGATTCATCCAGCAGTAAAAGCCCAGGGGGGAAGAATAGAAAAAGAATTTCTATAAAAAAGGCTGCGCGATCCTCGGGACTATAGGAAAAGAGATGGAAAAATGAGATTCACGTTCACGGAAGAGAATGTTATGTGAAGCTCCAGATTATGTGAAGTTAAGAGTCTGGACTTCCGCCTATCCGCTCATTTCTGCCCTCCAGCTTAGCAATTCCCTGCACATAATTCACGGCCCCTGGCGAGCTTATTGAAGTATTGTATCGGTTGGGAGTATATCGAAATGCGGATATTGGGCAGGCATTTGGAGTGGGGGTATACGGCGATCATCGGGGCAGCTACGGCACGGCTTAAAAAATGACTTGACAAGGAAAAATGAAAGGGATAAGGTTTTTCTACATTTTTCCTAGATGAATGAAAATATTCCTACATCGCCGATGAATAACATTTTTCATGAAAGAATTCAGCAGAGGAATTCCAACTTGACCCGAAGCCAGATCGCCCTGGCGCGATATAGTTTACAGCATGACCGGAAGCGCCTTTCCTTTGTTGAATTTTTAGAAAAGCCAGCGAATCGATTCTTGCTCTTCCTACAGAATTGTAAACCTATCTTGAGGGGGGGATCCCTTCCGTTTCTTTTTCCGGCTCAGGATTTTTTCAGAATAAAAAATCAAACCATGAAAGTTTCATAGGTCAAGCAATGTCTACGAGCAGACTACGGTATCTGTTTAATCCGCTTAGAATCGGAGCCATGGAGGTCAAGAATCGGTTGGCCATGGCCCCCATGGGCACCAACTTAGCGAGCCCGGAAGGAAAGGTTACCCCCTCGTTAGTCAGCTACTATCAGGCCCGAGCCCGAGGCGGGGTAGGTCTGATCATCACGGATGATACAACGATCACCTCCTCCGCGATCTATCATCCGAATGGGTTGCGTCTTGACCAGGATTCCCTCATTCAGAGCTGGCGAGGATTGGCCCAGGCGGTTCACGCCTATGGGGCCAAGATTGCGCCTCAACTCGTTCATCCCAGCTTCAATGCCCCTTCCATCTTTTCGGGTGTGCAGCCGGTCGCCGCTTCCCCCATCCCATCCCGTCGCTTCAGGGAAATTCCCCGGGAGCTGACGGTCGAGGAAATCAAGGGAATCGTCCGGCAATTCGGGGAGGCTTCCCGCCGGGCTCAAGAAGCGGAATGCGATGCGGTGCAAATTCATTGTGCGCACATGCACCATCTGCTGGGCGGCTTTCTTTCCCCCCTCCATAATAAACGGACGGACGCCTATGGAGGTTCCTTGGAGGGAAGGTTAAGATTGCCCTTGGAAGTGATCCGGCATATCCGATCCATAGTGGGCCCTGGTTTTCCCATACTGGTCCGCATTTCCGGGGACGAATTCCAGCCTGGGGGTCAGACCCTGGAGGAAAGCAAACAAATCGCCTCGCTCCTGGTGGAGGGGGGGGTGGACGCAATTCAAGTTTCCGCGGGGACGGGAAACAATTTCTGGGTAGTGGTCCCGCCGACCGGATCGCCCGAGGCCCCCAACGCATTCTTAGCCGAACAAATCAAAAAAGAAGTAAAAATTCCCATCATCTGCGTGGGCCGGATTCACCACCCCTGGGCAGCCGAGAACCTTTTAAGAAGTGGAAAGGCCGACATGGTGGCTATGGGGAGGGCTTTGGTAGCGGATCCGGAACTTCCCAATAAGGCGGCCCGGGGGGCTTGGGATGAGATTGCTCCGTGTGTGGGAGATTCCATGTGCCTGGTATTCGTGCAAATGGAGCAAAAGATCAGTTGCCTAATTAATCCGGCCGCGGGGCGGGAAGAAGAGATGGACCTGCCGCCCGCCGCCGCTGCCAAAAAGGTTTTGGTAATCGGCGGAGGTCCGGCCGGAATGGAAGCGGCGCGCGTGGCCGCCCTGCGGGGTCATCGGGTTACCCTGATGGAAAGGACTTCCAGGCTGGGGGGACAGCTTTTGCTGGCCTCCTTCCCCCCCATGAAACAGGAATATACTTGCCTCATCCAATATCTATCCCGTCAGGTAGAAAAAGCCGGGGTGCAAGTCGAGTTGAATAGGGAAGTGGATTCCGAAGTCGTGAGTTCATTCCAGCCCCAAGTGATCATCATGGCTACCGGTGCGGTTCCTTTGGTTCCCGATATCCCGGGGATAGATATGAAAAATGTGGCAACAGCCTGGGATGTCTTAGCCGGCCGAACTTTAGTGGGTCCGAAAGTGATCGTGGTGGGAGGGGGGAAAGTGGGCTGCGAGACAGCCGATTTCATCGCCCATCCGGTGGATGACCTGACCCTCAAAGGCAATCGGGTAACGATCGTGGAGATGCTGGAAAAC
>CAZIDC010000003.1:14426-28575 GCA_964537885.1 uncultured Syntrophaceae bacterium
TTCCCGCTGCCTTGGCTGCAGCCGATAAGCCCATCGTTCTTAAGTGGGGTGATCATGCAGCGCCCTCGGTCCGAACCCGGGGCGTGGATTGGTGGATTGCTGAAGTGGAGAAGCTTTCAGGGGGCAGGGTAAAAATCGAACCTTATATTGCCGAGTCCCTCGTAAAAGCCAAGGATATGCCGGCCGCGGTGAAGGCCGGTACTCTCGACATGGCAACTTTCGTGGCCGCCTATTACCCGGACCGGATGCCGGCCCTGAACGTCGTGGATGTGGCCGGGATCACAAACCCTTATGCCGTCTTCATGTCGTATCTCGACCTTTACAGCAACGAACCGGCGATCCAAGCTGATTTTGACCGATGGAACTGCCGGCTTCTCATTCCCACGGGCACGGGCGAAACCATTATCGCCTTCCGGATTGATGTAAAAAATTTGGATGATTTCAAAGGGAAAAAAATCAGGGCGATCGGATATCAGGCATTATTCATGAATGCCGTCGGAGGTATACCCATCCCTCTGCCTTCGCCCGAAATACACATGGCGCTTGAAAGGGGGGCCATCGACGGAGCCTTGGGCTTCCCATATACTGCTATTGGCCAAGGATACGATGCGATCGCCCCTTATTGGGTGAGAGGCATTCCGGGGAATTACGCCATTCCGGTGGTAATCAACAAGAATTCCTGGGAAAAGATTCCCAAGGACATTCAAAAAATCATGCTCGAAAAAGGAATAGAGGCCAGCAAAAAATATGCCGCCGATGTAACTCGAGAGGATGAAAAGGCCTTCGATCAGCTGGGAAAAAAGCCCAAAGGAAAAGTTATCATGCTCTCCGACGCCGAGATCGCCCGCTGGAGGTCCCAGCTCAAACCCGTTCAAGAGAAATGGGCAAAGGATATGGAAGGGAAGGGGATTCCGGGAGCGAGGATTTTAGAGAAATACTTGAAATTAACGGAAAAGTACGGTGCGAAATAATCTCCGAATCAGGGTGGAAAGCCGAAGGGCACTTACTCGCGAATTTTCCCCTGGGAAGATGCGGTAGGTGCCCTGAAATTATTTAAAAGACGTTTTATGATTACTTCTAATGAAATTTTCTTACATTAGGAAAACAACATGGGATTTAAATGGTTTAAAAAATATGTATTGTTTGTAGGCGGGGGTGGAAATATTTTGGGCTCGGTCGGGATCGTGGTCTTAATGTTCCTCGTCTGTGGAGACATCTTCGGCCGATATGTGCTGGGGAAGCCGATCGTCGGAGCCTTTGAATTCACCGAGTTTCTCATGGCCGGCATTATATTTATCGGTTTTGCTTACACTCAAGCGCAGAAGGCCCATTTAAGAATTGACCTTCTTTCCAATCGACTGCCCCCAAACCATCGGTATTTTCTGCATATATTCAGTTTAATCGTGACTTTTTTATTTTATGCGCTTATCGCCTGGAGGGGGGCCGCAGGTTCCTGGGAGGCGATTTTACTGGACGAGAAAACCCCCGGATTGATCCGTATTCCCTACTGGCCGGCAAAGGCTGTAATTCCACTGGGCGCCGTCTTGCTGTGTTTACAGATATTGATCGATATCGGGGAAAGCCTTCGGGAGAGGAGGGTTAAACAATAAAAAATGGAGACCGTTTTGATCGGAGCGCTGGGAATTGTTGTATTGATTGTTTTTTTACTTATCGGAATGCCGATCGGCGTCGCCTTGGGAGTCGTGGGATTCGCTGGGTTGGTAAATTTAATCGGAATCGAAGGCACTTTGGGTTTGATTACGACCGTTCCTTTTTCGTCCACCGCCCATTTTACGTGGGTCTGTATCCCGTTGTTCATCCTTATGGGAAATCTGGCCGGCCAGAGCGGCATTGTAACCGAGCTTTTCGAGGCCACCCGCAACTGGTTTGGCAGGATACCCGGAGGGCTTTGCATCGCCACCATCGCCGGTTGTGCGGGGTTCGGCGCCGTGAGTGGCTCCAGCGTCGCCACCGCGGGCGCTATTGGGAAGATCGCCTTGCCGGAAATGTTTAAATTTCGTTATCACCCAAGGTTGAGCACCGGCTGCGCGGCCGCCGCCGGTACGCTGGGCTCACTTATTCCCCCCAGCATTTTCATGGTCGTTTACGGGATGCTTACGGAAAGCTCCATCGGCAAACTTTTCTTTGCCGGCTTCCTCCCGGGTATTTTTTCCGCGGTCATGTTGATGATTGTCATTGTGATTTGGGTAAAAATAAACCCGGCCATGGCGCCCAATATCGTTCGAACCGGCTGGAGGGAAAAGTTTCGATCGCTAAAAGGAATATCAGGAACATTGATCCTCGCCGTGATTGTTATGGGCGGAATCTACGCGGGGGTTTGGACCCCAACCGAGGCGGCAGCGGCAGGGGCTTTTACGACTTTAGTCATGAATGCCATTCGCGGGAAACTCACCTGGGGAGGTTTCTCCCAGGCCGTTTTAGACTCGATGCGTCTGACCTCCACTCTTTTCTTTGTATGTGTGGGTGCATACATTTTTGCGGCTTTTATCGTCTTGTCCAAAATCCCCATGGAGATAAGTCAATTTTGCATTTCCTCCGGCTTTTCTCCCTTCATGTTTTTTATCGTGATTTTCGCCATGTATCTCTTTTTGGGATGTATCCTCGAGCCGGTCGGCATGATGCTGATCACCCTTCCGGTCATATTCCCGGCCGCTGCATCCTTGGGGTTCGACCCTATCCATTTCGGCATTTTAATGGTAAAATTTTGCGAAATCGGCATGATCACCCCGCCCGTCGGGTTGAACGTGTACATGATTAAATCCGTCGTCCCCACGGTTCCCACTGAGGATATTTTCAAGGGGGTCATGCCCTTCGTCCTTATGGATATCATTATCACTTTTATTCTTTTTTTCTACCCGCAAATCAGCCTTTTGATCCCCAATCTCATGCGTTGAGATTTTCCTGGCCAGCGGGCGATTTCTTTTGTCGTCCTGGGGAGGAATGAGCTGAATTGAATTTTTGGAAAGAGAAAATTATAAAAGCCTTTCCACCAAAGGAAAGAAGTCGTTCAATACCAGAGTGAAAGGAGAAAAAATGAAAGAATACACCCTCATTCCTCTTCCGCTCGGGAAGATACTGCTCGACAAAAGCATGATGACCTACCGTCTGAACATGGGAGAGAAGATTGAGATTCCTTATTTCTCTTGGTACATTAAAGGAGCGGATAAGAATATCTTGATCGATACAGGGATCAGTGCTGCCCAAGCCATGAAGCATTCTCCGGCCCCTTTCACCGACATTCAGTCTTTCGAAGATGCTCTTGAATCGCAGGGGCTAAAGCCAGAAGATATCGACTATATCATCCATACCCACTGCGGTCACGACCACATCGGCAATACTCCCAAATGCAAGAGGGCAACCATTTTTTTACAGGAAGAGGAATGGAAGTTCACTATGGCCCCGCACCCGGTTTTGCGGGAAATCTATCACCCTTACCTCTTGAGCGGGTGGCATCGGCTCCAGTTGGTAAGAGGAGATGTGTCCAATCTTTTCCCTGGAATCGATTTGATTTTTGCTCCCGGGCATGGGCCAGGAGTGCAGGCGGTAGCCGTGAATACCAGCAAAGGAAAGGCTATCGTTAGTGGTTTCTGCTGCATACAGGATAACTTTGTCCCCCACGAAGAGATGAAACCTTATTATCCAGTAACACCTCCGGGGATTCACACCAATCCTATTCAGGCGTTTGAAAGTATGGTCAGAGTGGCTGGAATGGCCGATATTTTGCTGCCCCAGCATGAACCTTCCCTTTTAAAGGTGAAAAGTATTCCCTAGTTTTAAAGAGTGCCTGCCCAAGGCTGAAATGAATTCCCGATGAAAAGAGGACTCTAAAATGGAACGTAAAAAAATAACTCCGCAAGATCTTCTGGCTAAGAAGCAGCAGGGTAAGAAAATTGTGCGGGTGGTCTGCTATGACTACCCCATGGCCTTGTTAGCCGATCGTGCCGAAGTGGATTCTATCCTGGTGGGTGATTCCGTGGGGATGGTCGTGGGAGGACTGAGTTCTACGGTCCCCGTTACGATGGAGGAGATGATCTACCACTGCCGAATCGTCATGCGGGCCGTGAAATACGCCCTGGTGATAGGTGACCTTCCTTTTTTGTCCTACCAGACCGACATCAGAGACGCAATTTATAATGCCGGCCTTTTAATGAAGAATGGCGCGGTGGACGCAGTGAAATTGGAAGGCGGGAAGGAATTTGCCCCCACAGTGAAGGCAATTGTGGATGCGGGGATTCCGGTGGTGGGTCATATTGGCCTCACCCCTCAAACAGTCTCTAAGCTGGGAGGGTTCAAGGTCCAGGGAACCGATACGACGGCTGCCCGGAAACTCATTGAAGATGCCCTATCCCTGGAGTCTGCGGGGATATTCATGCTGACCTTGGAATGTGTCCCTGACCGCCTGGGTGAGTTCATCAGCAAAAAACTCAAGATTCCAGTCACGGGAATCGGCAGTGGCCCATACACGGATGGACAGACCTTGAACCTTTATGACCTGGTTGGCCTGTTCGAGAAATTTACCCCCAAATTCGTAAAAAAATACGCCAACCTTTCCCAGGAGATCTTGAAGGCATTACAGAATTACAAAGATGAGGTGGAAAAAGGAGTATTTCCCGGGTCGGAACACAGTTTTCATATGAAGGACGAGGTATTAAAGGAGGTATTAGAAGGCCAAGGGGAAAGATCGCTTTCCTGAAGGAATTGCCGATCGAAGAGTATCTGCCGGGACGTGTAGCACGCGAATAGACAAGAAAGGAGTCCCCGCAAAACACCGCTGATTTGAGGAGAGATAGTCACCCCACCTGGCAGGAGCACGAGCTCGGCCGCTTCCACTCGTCCTCCAATCTGGATGGGGTACGATTTATTTTAAATTTTCGGCTGGCCCGCAGATCGATGGCCGACCCATCTCATCTTTCAGGATTTATGACCCAAAGGAAAAAATCTTCAGGCCTCAAAGGAGGCCAGCGAGGTCAGAAAATGAAACCCCAAGTCTTAGTCACTTGGCAAATGCCCGAACGACCCTTGAATCTTTTAAGAGAAACCACAGAAGTCACCCTGAATTTGGCTGACCGATCCCTGTCAGCCGAGGAGCTGATTGCCCAGGTTCCGGGAAAAGATGCCCTGTTGTGCTTGGGAGTTGATCCGATTTCCAACTCCGTTTTAGAAACCGGGAAAAATTTGAAAATTGTGGCCATTTACGCAGTCGGGTATAACAACATCAATTTAACCGAAGCCACACGTTTAAAGATTGCCGTCACGAATACGCCCGATGTCCACGCGGAGACGACTGCCGACCTAACTTTTGCCCTACTCCTGGGTGTGGCCCGCCGGGTGGGCGAGGCCGAACGGTTTTTGCGCGCGGGAAAGTGGGCCCGATGGAAGCCGGATTTGCTTTTAGGAAGTGATGCTCATGGAAAGACCTTAGGGATCGTAGGCCTCGGACAAATTGGCTCCGCTGTCGCTACACGAGCCCTGGGTTTTAAAATGAAAATCCTCTACACGGATTTGCAGCGGATGGACCGCAGCGTGGAAGATCAATGTCGGGCTCGCTTTGTCTCCCTGCCCGAGCTCTTGGCGCAGGCGGATTTTGTCACGCTCCATGTCCCGCTCATGCCGGAAACGACACACCTGATCGGGTCCACCGAAATGAGGCAAATGAAGAAAAGTGCTTTCCTGATCAACGCTTCTCGGGGGCCGGTCGTGGATGAAAAGGCTCTGGTGGAAGCCTTACAGCAGGGGATCATCTCCGGAGCAGCCCTGGATGTTTTCGAGCAAGAGCCCAAAGTCCATCCGAAGCTTCTGGAGATGGAGAATGTTATGCTTTTGCCCCATATCGGAAGTGCCTCCTTAGAAACCCGGGAAAAGATGGGATTTGTGGCGGTTCAAAATATCCTGGCTGCCCTTCGGAGGGAGAGCCCGCCGAATATTCTAAACCCCGATATTTATTCCCCAGAATTGTGACATAGAACGATGAAACTTTCCCATCCCGGTTAACGGAATGGGCTAAAGCGGGCGAGAGAACTAAAGTGGGAAAAATGTAAGTCTGGCAGACAATGAAAGGAGAGTCATGATGAAAGAATACACCCTTATTCCTCTTCCGATCGGGAAGATTCTACTCGACAAGAGCATGATGACCTACCGTCTGAACATGGGGGAAAAGATTGAGATCCCTTATTTTTCCTGGTATGTCAAGGGAGCCGACAAGAATATTATCATCGACACCGGGATCGACGCCGCTCATGCCATGAAGTATCACTCCAGCCGGTCCCCGGTGCGCTTCACCGACATTCAACTCTTTGAGGATGCGCTTGCTTCGCAGGGATTGAAGCCCGAAGACATAGACTATGTCATTCAAACCCACGGTGCTTATGACCATACGGGGAATACGGCTAAATGTAAGAATGCCACTATTTTTATGCAAGAAGAAGAATGGAAGTTCGCCATGGCGCCTCATCCCGTTTTGCGGGAAATTTACCAGCCTCACTTGTTAAGCGGGTGGCATCGGCTCCAGTTGGTCAGGGGGGATGTGCCCGATCTTTTTCCGGGAATCGATTTGATTTTTGCCCCCGGGCATGGTCCCGGGGTTCAAGCAGTCTCCGTGAATACCAAAAAGGGCAAGGCGGTCATCAGCGGCTTCTGCTGCGTGCAGGACAACTTCGTTCCCCGGGAAGATATGAAACCTTATTACCCGGTGACCCCTTCGGGGATTCATGTCAATCCCCTTCAGGCCTTTGAAAGTATGGTCAAAGTCGCCGGCCTGGCCGATATCTTGTTACCCCAGCACGAACCTTCACTTTTAAAGGTGAAAAGTATTCCCTGATTTCGGGGGGAAGCCGGTTCGACTTACTCGGTCTTTTCGATCGCTTCACCCCGAAATTCGTAAAAAAATACGCAGGACTTTTCCAGGAGATCATGGAGGCCCTGCAAAAATTCAAAGAGGAAGTTGAGCAGGGTGCCTTCCCCGGACCCGAGCATAGTTTTCACATCCGGGATGATGTTTTGCAGGCAGTGATCGGGGACCCGCCGGAAAAGGATAAAGAATAAGGCTTTCACGCTGCAAGGTCAGGAACGAATTTGCATCAGGTCTCAAAGAGAAAGGAGACGGAAGACAATGTCAAAATGGGCAGAACTGTCGGATGAGCTGCGCTCTCAATTCTGTTTGAAAACCCAGCCCCTGGGCTTCAAAAGGTTTGAGAAGCCTGACGAGATCGACGCGATCCCCAACTTAAAGCGCATGACCCGCTTTTTCACCCTGTGCCAGATGATTTCGCAAGCCCGCCGGTGGGGATTTACCATGGGGGCCAAAAATACAGACCGGATGTTTTCCCACTGCGCCCGGATCCACGGTCTCAAGGAGATTCCACCCGGCATGGAGGTGCCCAGTCGCGGCCTGAGATGGATGAGCAGCTGGGAGGACGAGCGGAAACGTTTTAAAGCCTTTCCCCGAATTCCCCCCGGGGGCGCCCTGGTGTTTGCTCCCCTGAAGACCATGACCTTTGAGCCTGACGTGATCATGATCTACGGAGACCCCTCGCAGATCATCATGATCATCCAGTCCATGCAGCGGAAGGAATTCGAGCGTTTTCAGTTTGCCTGCATGGGCGAATCTTCTTGTGCCGATTCACTGGCCGATTGCTACCTGACGGGTAAGCCCAAGGTGGGTCTGCCGGGCTTCGGGGAGCGCCGTTTGGGCCAGGTAAGCGACGAAGAGCTGGTTATCGCCCTTCCTCCGAACTATTTGGCCAGGGCGGTTGAAGGCTTTCGGGAACTCTCCAGCCGAAACGTAAGATATCCCATCCCCATTATGGGCGCGGACATGAGTGTTCGGGAATCTTTCGCCAAGAGTTATCCAGACGACCCGGAGTTTCAGCCCTAGACGGGGGGCCGAGCCTCCTGAGAGGCGAAAAAGCCGAGACCATCCGGATAATAAAGAAAGAAAGGGTGCCAACGGTGCGGTATCTGAATCGAGTTCGGCCCGGATTGCGCCTTCCCTAACAAGGAGGTCAGGGGATCATGAAGGGGAGAGAAGTTCTGATGATGGGAAATGAAGCCTGCGCCGAGGGGGCCATCGCCGCAGGGGTCCGGTTTTTTGCCGGCTATCCCATTACTCCCGCGTCCGAGATCGCTGAAATCATGGCCCTTCGCCTTCCTCAGGTGGGAGGCTGCTTCATTCAGATGGAAGATGAACTGGCGAGCATCACCGCGGCCACCGGAGCATCCATGGGGGGAATGAAGGCCATGACCGCGTCCAGCGGACCCGGCCTCTCCCTGAAGCAAGAAGGAATCGGGTGCGCCGCCATCATGGAGATCCCCGTAGTCGTGGTGAATGTCCAGCGGGGAGGACCCGGGATCGGCAATATTCAGCCATCCCAGGGGGATGTAATGCAGGCCCGGTGGGGGTCTCATGGAGGACCCCAGTTGATTGCCTTGGCTCCTTCATCGGTAAAGGAGTGCTTCGAGCTGACCCTACGGGCGGTGAACTTGTCTGAACGGTTCCGGGTCCCCGTTATTCTTCTCTCCGATGCCTCCTTGGGACACATGCGCGAAAAGATCCTGGTACCCGAGTCCGTGGCCAGGGTCGAGCGCCGGCGGCCCACGGTCCCCCCCGAGGCCTTCTTCACCTATGACGCTGAAGGGGCGGACGGCGTTCCCCCCATGGCTGAATTGGGAACGGCTTACCGCTGCCATTACACCAGCTTTATGCACCACAAGAACGGTTTCCCGGCGTGGACGGACCTGGAGGTCACGGACGCGCTGGTGAAGAGGCTTTCCAATAAGGTCCTCTGGCATAAAGAAGAGATCATCTTCCTGGAACGAAATTCTCTTGAGGATGCGGATATCGTAGTGGTGGCTTATGGGTCGACGGCCAGGCCCGCAAAGGCGGCGGTGGCGATGGCCCGGGAAAAAGGGATACGGGCGGGCCTTCTCAAGTTGATGACTCTGTGGCCGTTTGCGGCCGAAGAGGTCCGGAGGGTTTCGGAAAAAGCCAGAGCCGTGCTCGTGCCGGAGATGAACCTGGGACAAATCGTGGGAGAAGTGGAGCGGGCCGCCCGGGGGAAATGCCGGATCATTGGAATCAACCGGGTGGACGGGGGACTGATCACGCCGGAGCAGATCTTCGCGCGCCTGCAGGAGGTGGCCTGAATGCCCAGGGTCCGGTCGCAAGAAGAAATGCTGGAGAAATATTACCGGAAGCATAACCTGCCCACGACCTGGTGTCCGGGGTGCGGCATCGGCACGGTCATTGGGGCGCTGGTTCGGGGAATCGAAGGCACGGGAATCCCCCCGGAGAGTTTTGTCCTGGTGACGGGAATCGGGTGCTACGGGCCGGCAGGCCAGTACATCAAGTTCAACGACGTCCACGCCCTTCACGGCCGATGCCCCTCCTACGGGACCGGGCTGAAGCTGGCGAACCCGGCGCTCTACCCCATTCTTCTTATGGGGGATGGAGATGCCTCGGCGATAGGCGGAAATCACCTCATTCATGCCGCCAGGCGGAATATCGACCTCACCGCAGTGATCCTGAACAACCATACCTATGGGATGACGGGGGGGCAGCATTCTCCCACCACTCCCTCGGGAATTCCGGCCGCCACTGCGCCGTACGGCATGGTGGAGGATTCTTTTGACCTCTGCCGGCTGGTCCAGGCGGCCGGGGCGTCCTTCGTGGCGCGCACCACGGCCTACCACGTGACGCAGATGATCGGCCTGATCACCCGGGCCATCCTGCACAAGGGATTTTCTCTGGTGGAAGTGGAGAGCCAATGCCCCACTTACTTCGGCCGGTATTCGAATAATCCCGATCCGGTGTCCCTGTTGAAATGGCAGAGGGACAACTCCGTTCCGGTGGAAAAAGCCAGGGAAATGAAACCGGAGGAGATCAAGGACAAAATTGTTACTGGTATTTTTGTCGAAGAGAAGCGGAAGGAGTACGTAAGTGAGTATTATAAGATCATCCCCAGGCTGAAAGAAGGGAAGTAGACAGGGGGACACGCTGCCTTCCTGATAACTTTGGCGCGTTCTTTTTTCGAGACCCGAAATCATGAAAATAGAAGTTCGACTCAGTGGATCCGGAGGCCAGGGGGTGATCCTGGCCGGCATTATCCTGGCCGAGGCTGCGGGGATCTACGACGGCAACCATGTGGTTCAAACGCAGTCCTACGGAGTGGAGGCCCGGGGGGGAGCAAGCCGGTCGGAAGTAATCATCAGTAATGAAGAGATTGTTTTCCCCGAAGTGACCGTCCCCGACATTCTCGTGGGCCTGAACCAGATTTCCATCCATCGGTACGCGGGCAATCTGCGGAAACAGGGCATATTGATCGCGGATAGCACCAACGTAGAGGAGATCCCAGAAACGGAGGGGCGAGTTGCGAGGGTTCCCATTACCGCCCTGGCGGTCCGGTGCGGCGGGAAAATTCTGAGCAACATCGTTGCCCTGGGAGTGCTGGTGAGGCTAACCAAAGTCTGTTCAGAAAACGCCATTCATCAGGCAGTCCTTCATCGCGTGCCTAAAGGGACTGAAAGGATGAACCTCGGGGCCTTAGATCTCGGTCTGCACGCCGCCGGGGAGTTAGAAGGATGGGGAAAATAGGCTTGAAGAGGTCTTAAACTTCGAAAATTCCTTCTGACGCATTCACCTCGAGCCCCTTTTCCCTTGGCCATTCGAGGGGACCGAATCCTTGGGCAAGACGCCAACCCAAAAAAAATCTTGACAGGGAAAATACAAAGGGATAAAGTTTCGCTACATTTTATTAGAATCAATGAAGAATCCCCTACATTGCCGATGAATAACATTTTTCATGAAAGAATTCAGCAGAGGAATTCCAAGCTGACCCGAAGCCAGGTCGCCCTGGCGCAGTACATTTTGCAGAATGGCGAAGAAGTTCCCTTCCTTTCCTCCGCGGAATTAGGCAGCAGAGTCCACGTTAGCGATGCCACCGTCACCCGTTTCTGCACCGCCCTGGGGTACGCGGGGTATGCGGACCTGCAGAAGGATCTGCAGAAATGGCTGCAGATGAGGTTGGCGCCCTCCGAGCGCCTGAAGAAGATTCCCCGCAAGCACGGGGAGGATTTATACTTAGAGATCTTTAACCGCGATATTCAGAACCTGAAGGAAACCAGCGCTGAGCTCAGGCCAGAGCTTCTGCGAAAAGTGATTAAAATCTTGAGTCGGGCCCGGAGGATTTTCATTATCGGTTTGCGCAGTTCCTTCGGGTTGGCCGCCCTGACCCATTCGCACTTGAGCGCGATCCGCAACGGGGTGACTCTGGTCGAATCCTACCGGGCGATGATGCCGGACTTGCTGGTCGAGATCAGCCCCCGGGATGTGCTTCTGGCGATTGGCTTTCCCCGTTATACCCGCGAGACGCTGGAGGTCGTCCGGTATGTCAAAGGACGGGGCTGTCAGGTCATCGCCATCACGGACGATTTCCTCTCTCCGTTAGCACGAATTTCTAACTGGGTCCTTCAGGCCAAGATTGACAGCCTCGGATTCATCAGCTCCTATACCAGCGGGGTCGCGATCATCAACTGTCTATCCGCGGGGCTCTCCATGGCCAATCCCCAAAGGTCGATCCGAACCCTAAAAACGATTGAGGCCGAGCTCAAAAAATGGAAAATCTGGGAGGCCCAAAAATAACCATTCCAAGGGGGCGCAGATGAGTGAGCAACGGGTCATGATTGACGCCCATGTTCATACCTATCCCAACGCCGCTATTGGGCGTCAGGCCCTGGGGTCTTTTGGTTACGGATACTCGGGAACAGTGGAAGAGTTGCAAGAGGTCATGAGGCAGGGAAACTTTTCTTATGCCATCATGGCCAACATGACCCCCATCCAGGAGATGTTAAAAGTCAATATCGCCGGCCTCCCGGCCAGCCTGCCCCCGGAGCAAAAAACGGAAGCCATTAAAGAAGTTCACAAAAAAGTCATCGAAAGAATGCAGCGGAGAAATCAGTGGACCTGCGAATCAGCCCAACAATATCCCGGCCTCATTGCTTTGGTTAGCGTCGATGTGCTTCAATCCCCCGAACAAATGGTCGAAGAGCTGGCCGGCAAAGTAATGGCCAGGGGCGCCAAGGGGCTAAAACTGCACCCCATCGCCAGTGAATATTATCCCTGGGATCAGAGGTTATGGCCGGTATATGCCCAAGCCCAAGCACTTAAGATTCCGGTCCTTTGGCATTCGGGCGCCAGCGAGCTGCCGGGTTATGATAGTAGATACGCCCAACCGCGGCAGTTTGCCAAAGTCGCCCAGGCCTTTCCCGAGTTAACCATGGTTCTGGCTCACTTGGGAAAAGGATATTTTGAAGAATCCATCGAATTGGCCCGAAAATATGCAAATGTTTTTTTCGACCTATCGGGCTGTTTTTTCTCATCGGGAACTCCTCCATCCGAACATATTCAAAAGATCGGCCAGATGATTAAACAGATCGGCCCGCACCGGATCCTGTATGGCAGCGACTGGCCTTGGTTTGACCCTCTCGGGGACGTGGCCGTCATCGAAAAAATGGATTTCAGCGATGAAGAGAAAGCGATGATTTTAGGATTAAATGCCAAGAGAATTTATAATTTATAAGCCAAAGGCTGCGCGATCCTCAGGCCTATAGGAAAGGAGATTCAAAAATGAGGTTTACGTTCACGGAAGAGCAAAACAGGTTTCGGCAGGAGATTAAGGATTTTCTCCGGGCCGAGCTCCAAGCGGGCACTTTTGTGCCCAAGAGCGGGGGGCTGGCGGAAGGAAGCAGTCATGAATTCTCCCAGAAGATGGCCCAGAGAGGCTGGATTGGGATGACCTGGCCAAAACAATACGGGGGCCAGGGGCGGACTTATGTTGACAAGCTGATTCTGAACGAAGAGATTTTCAGGGTTCAGGCCCCAGTGGCCTATCATTTTTTAGCGGACCGGCAGATCGGCCCCTCCATCATCCATTTTGGGTCGGAGTGGCAAAAAGAGCATTTCTTGCCCCAGTTTGTCCGGGCGGACGAGAACATAAAATTCTGCCTTCTGTTCAGCGAGCCGAATGCCGGATCCGATCTGGTGAATGTGGCGACTTCGGCCACCAAGGAGGGGGATTTTTACATCATCCGCGGGCAGAAAGTCTGGACCTCGGGCGGCCATCAGGCGGATTACGGCTGGCTCCTGGCCCGGACCTGTTTTGACCCGAAGGTGCCCCGCCACGAGTCCTGCTCCCAGTTTATCCTCGACCTCCGCCTTCCCGGCGTGACGGTCCGGCCCATTGTCAACATGGCCGGGCGGCATACCTTCAACGAGGTATTTTTCGATGACGTGCGCGTGGAAAAAAGATTTATGGTGGGCCAGGAAAATGATGCCTTCAAGCAGATCATGGCCCAGATGGATTATGAAAGGTCGGGAATCGAGAGGCTTATGCAAAATTACCCGATTTATGAAAAACTCATGGAATGGGTAAGGCAGATGGATAAGAAAAAGGTCGGCGAAGCGTTTTATTCCTGGGTTCGGGATTCCATCGCCCAACTGGAAATTGAGTTCCATATCGGCCGGCTCTTGGTTTACTACACCGCTTGGACAATCGACCAGGGCCGCAGACCCTCTAAGGAAGCGGCGCTGGCTAAGGCCTATTGTAACCAGTATGAACAGCGCCTCAACGACTTAGCCACCCGGATCCTGGGGCCGGCGAGCCTCCTGCGCGAGGGAACTCCCTGGGCGGCTTTTGACGGGGAACTGGCGGAATGCTACCTCTGGTCGCCCAGTTACACCCTCCAGGGAGGGAGCGTGGAGGTATTGAAGAACATCGTGGCCCAGCGCGGACTCAATTTGCCCCGCAAGTAATTTGATAGTAAGAATTTTCTTGCCTTGCCCATTAACATTTTTCTAAAAAAGGAGTGGCCAAAATGGATTTCAGCTTGAGAGAAGAAACCAGGATGTTAAAAAACAATGCCGCCAAATTTATGAAGGAGAAAAGCCCGGGTTCTTTGGTGAAGAATATTTTAAAAGAGGAAAAAGGATTTTCCGCGGCCATCTGGAAGGAAATGGCGGATCTGGGCTGGCTGGGATTGATCTATGACGATCGCTACGGGGGAAGCGGGGGAGAATTTTTTGATCTGTTTGTTCTCTTCGAAGAAATGGGCAAGGCCGTGCTCCCGAGCCCTTTTT
>CAZIDC010000004.1:0-28507 GCA_964537885.1 uncultured Syntrophaceae bacterium
GAATCGTCAGGGAATGCCCCATCCGGGCCAGTTCACGGGAAAGAAAATAAAGGTATCCACCCTGGCCGCCGCAATAGGGATTTCCCCGGTAGCAGAGGAGACAAATATTCATGGTGAACTTTGTTCCCATCTTTCATTCTCTTGGAAAATTATGCGGATTATTCCCCTTCAGCGGAAGGGCTTTTCGCGTTACCGGGGGAAGGTTCCTGCGCCGGTGGAGTCGTCTTGATGGTCAGGATGGTCCAGCCGATCCAGAAACCCAAGGTCAGGATTCCCAGGAAACCGATAACGACAGGAATGGCCAGAGCCCAATAACTCTGGACCGAAACCCCCCATAAGAAAATGACGGCTACAACGAGGATGGCCGCGCAAAGGAAACCACCCCAAAAACGAGAAGTATCCCTCATTCGAGTTGCTCCTTTCTATTCCTCTCTCCATTTCCCTCGCTCCTCATCTTTTTTAGGAAAGGGCTTGCCGCTGATGATGAGAACGTCGCTCCAGGGAGGATGCCGGGAAGCGATTTTATCCAGGAACCGAAGTAGAATCAAGCCCACTGGACGGGGAAGTTTTTGCAAAGCTTTCGGCCAGCGGGGAAATCCCCAGAAGAGAGAAACGCCTTGAATACGTTCCACCCTTAAGTTTCGCCGCACGAGGGCCATGATCGAAGCAAAATCAAATTTATAGGTATGATCCGCGGGAATCTCCCAGATATGCGGGCCTGGAATTTCTTTGCCGAAGAAACGGAGGAATAGGTTGCTGAGCCCAAGGCCCAGAAGGCAACTGAGGCTTCCGAAGTTGGCGACAGAGATAACTACTTTGCCAGCGGGGGAGGTTACCCGCCCCATTTCGGAAATCGCCTGCCCGGGATTGATGAAGTGATCGATGGCCCCTTTACAGACCACCCGGCGGAAGGCGCCATTGGCAAAGGGCAGATCCTCGGCGCGGCTGCTCACAAGGTTAACGGCTTCTCCGGTTTCCTTCAATTGTTCAGTCGCCTTTCGGAGCATAACTCGCGAAGGCTCGCATCCAAAAAGAACTCCTCCTTTTTGCGCCAGGGAGGCGGCATCCATCGCCCGGCCGCAACCGACGTCCAACACGCGGTACCCGTTCCCCGGGTGAGCGGCGCGCAGGGTTTCATCGGTCATGCGCCGGAAAACAAATTCCGTGTCCCGCGATAGAACGGGGGGAAGGACATCGGCGTCATCCCACTTAAGGTTGACTTTTGCGGGTCCGGCCATTTCAGGCACCCGGTTTCCTTTGGGGAGAGGCGCATCGGGCCCGGGCCAATTCCACGATTCGACCGATGAATTCAGGGTAGGTAAATCCCGCCGCTCTGGAAGAACGGATCATCCCCGCATCCGGTGAGATGTCCGGGTTGGCATTGATCTCGAGCACAAAAGGGATTCCTTCGGGGCTAAGACGGATATCCACCCGGGCATAATCCCTGCATTCCATGGTCCGGTAAGCCTCAAGGGACACCTGCACGACTTTTTTAGCGAGCTTGGAAGAAAGTTCCGCTGGACATCTTGGCACCGTATGGACAAATTCCTGGCTGTCCTCCAGCCACTTGGCCGAATAACCGCAAATTTTGGGTATCCCGGGAGGCAGGGTTGAAAAGTCGATTTCCGAGACGGGTAAAGCAAGGGGTTTTTCATTGCCGATAATCGAGACATTCAACTCCCGGCCTTCGATATATTCTTCTATTAGCGCCGGCTGTTTGTAGGCCTGATGGATTTTTTTCACCTGTTGCCGCAGGGTTTTGAGGTCGTGGACAACGGCATCGTTGTCGATTCCCAGGCTGGCATCTTCCTTTATTGGCTTGACGATTAAGGGAAAGCGCAGGCCCTCCACCCGTCCAATTTCACCGGAAACCCAGACTCGGTAGGCAGGAGTGGGTAGGCCATAATGGGCGAGAAGGGATTTGGTTTTTCCTTTGTCCTGGGACAGGCCCAGGACAAAGGCGGAGGAACCCGTGAAGGGGATTCCCATAAGTTCGAGAAGGGCGGCAATGTTCATCTCCATCCCCGTACAGCCGCGGAACTCCTCGCAAAGGTTGAAGATTAAATCCGCCCTGCTGGATTGAATTGTTTTCACCAGCGAAAGAAGCTCCCCCTTAGCCTCCAGTGTTTTCACTTTGTATCCCAAGGAAAGGAGGGCTCCCCGTATAGCATTGAGGCGAAATAATACCGACTCTCTCCCGGGGATATCTGGGGATCCATTGGGTAAAAAAGGCCGAGGAAGGCTGTAAAGGGCCAGAATCGTTATCTTGCTCATGGCACCAGCCCAACCCTCCTACCGGCAATTTCCAGCACCCGGTTGATGAGATCATCGTAGGGGATGCCGGCGGTCCTGGCGGCTTTAGGAAAACAGGAATTGGCATCGGGGTTGGGCAGAATTCCGGGTAGCGGATTCAATTCCAGGACGTTGGGCTCGCCGGATTCATCCAGGCGAATATCGATGCGGCACCAATCCCGGCAGCGCAAAGCGGCAAAAGCGGCCCGGCAGACGGTTTGAATTTTTTTCTTCAACGAGGACGAAATCCTTGCCGGGCAGGCGAAGATCTCCAGAGGTTTTTCCACCGTATCCCAGATCCATTTGGCTTCGAAGGAGTATATGGGATTGATGTCTGCGGGTAATTGTTCAAATTGAATCTCCACGATGGGCAGGACCTGAACCCGGGGTTCATTTCCCAATAGCGCGACGGTGAACTCGCGACCGGGGAGGTATTTTTCCACCAGCACCGGTTGGTTGTACCGGGTTAAGACCTCAGAGACTTGCGCTTTCAATTGTTTGGGCGTTCGAACCAGAGCGCTGTTGCCGATCCCTTTGCTGGACCCTTCCGCAAGGGGTTTTACGATCAAGGGCCAGGGGGGGAACTTCGGCATCCTTTGGAGGTTGGTTACCACATTGAAAGGAGATGTGGGGATTCCATGGTAAGAGAGCACTTCCTTAGCCAGGGCTTTGTCCAAACACAAGGCCAGGGTGAGGGGGTCGGATCCTGTATAAGGGATCCGCAGCATCTCGAGGATAGCCGGGATATGGGATTCCCGGCTGGCCCCGTAGAATCCTTCGGCGATGTTGAATACAATGTCCGGGCGGAACTGGCGGAACTTTTCGAAGGCTCCTTCGTCGCCCTCAATAGGGGTCACCCGGTGATGGCGGGACAAGGCAGAGCGTACGGCTGCAACCGTCTCTTCATCATCCCACTCGGCGAAGAGGTCATCCCTTAGGCCTGGGGGAGGTGAGTCATCGGGGTTTTTCTTCAGGTTGAAGCACAACCCTACGTTCACGGTTTCTTCAGCCTCCTCTAAAATTATTGGGGACGCAGATTTTCGCAGATCGTCACAGATAAATATTTTTCCCCCGTTTATTCTTATGCTGGGCATTCATCGGCGTCCCCGATAGAATTTTCTTGGCCATTAAAATAGGAAAACCGCAGCGGCCAATACCGTAGCCCAGCCGGTCTTGACGATGTTGGATTGGGTAATATTGGTCGTCCTTACGATCTTGTCGCTGATCCGGTAAAATTCTTTTTTTTCGTCCCAGCTCTTGTCTTCGTCGAATTCGATGCCCAGGGTAGAAGCCAGCATGGCCGCGGCCAGGTCCTCGGCATAGTCTCCGGCTTCCTTCTCTGTTTGACCGAAAGCGTGGTGTTCGCTGAGGTACCCGTAGAGGGCCTTTTCCGAGGGGATGGCACACCCGATGGAAGCGGCAATCAGGCGGCGGGGTTCATTGGTGCTGCACTTCGCCAGCACACAGAAGGTGATACCCCCGGGGATAAGCTCCCGGAGACCCTGCGTCCGGGAGATGGTTTTGCAGCGGGGGGGCAGGATGCTCGAAACTGTAACCAGGTTGCATTTCTCGATACCGGCATCCCGAAGGGCCAGCTCAAACGAACGGAGCTCTTCTTTGTGAACGCCCACGCCCTTCGTGAAAAAAAGTTTCCGCGGGACCCAGGGTTCCACTTCAGATCTCCTTTCCTACAGGTTTATTTCTGTTGTTGGAGGGGAAGGGGGTGAAAATTTCACCCAAAAATCTGTAAATGAGTTTGGCCGCCAGAAAGTCGGGAGCAATCATGCCCGGGATGGGAGCCAGCTCGACGACATCGAACCCGACCACTTTTTTCCCGCGGGCCACTCGGCGGAGGAATCGGGTGAGGGTATTCCAGTTAAAGCCCCCCGGCTCGGGGGTACCCACCGCGGGCATGATGGCCGGGTCGAGAACATCCAGGTCGATGGTCACATAGACTTCCTCGGAGAGAGCCGCCAATACTTCTTCTTGCCAGCTGGCGAGTTCAGCAAGGCGATGCCAGAAGAAAGAATGAACACGGCTGCTCTTTAAAAAGAGGTGTTCTTCTTTGCTCAAACTGCGCATGCCGACTTGAACCAACGGTCCCAGTTCGGCAAGGCGCCGGCCCACGCAGGCATGGCTGAAAGGGGTTCCTTCAAAGCAATCCCGCAAGTCGGCATGGGCATCAAGCTGGAGGAAAGAGAGATGCGGATATTTTTCCTTTAAGGGACGGGCAGCCCCAAGAGTAATGGTATGTTCCCCACCCAAGAGGACGAGAAATTTATTGGCCTTAACAACCGGTTCGGCATAGGCCTGAATTTGGCGGATCATTTCTTCCGGCCCGGAAGCAATGGCTTCCAGGGGTTCAAGGGTATGAAACCCAATCCGGGCGGTTTCCCTTTCGAGTTCTTCGTCAAAAAGCTCCATATGGGTGGAAGCCTCAAGGATGGCCAAGGGGCCCCGCCGGGAGCCCGGCAGGTAGGTGCTGGTGAGGTCATAGGGAACTGGCAAAAAAACCACCCGGGATTTTTCCCAGAGAGATTCTTCCTTGGAAAGCCCGCCAAAATTAAGGGGGATGGTTTGGGGTTTAGGGATCATTTTTTTCTCGACTTTCTTTTACCTGGTGAGAGAGTTTTCGGTTGCGTTTTAAAATACTTAAAAAATAATTTTCCGTCAAGAAATTTAAACAATCCAGGCCATTTTTTTTAGCGATCAACTTCCAGGTCGCCCCCTGAAATAAGGATTCCCAAACTTGACTTTGAATTCAGAAACTGTTAATTTGCGACTCAAAACTAAAAGAAGGAAAGGGCCGGGGAGAAGATGATACCAAGATATTCCCGAAAAACCATGACGGCGGTATGGGAGCCGGAAAATCGCTTCCGAACATGGTTGCGGATTGAAATTTTGGCCTGCGAAGCGATGGCCCGTGCGGGAGAGATTCCCGCGGCGGCGTTGCGGAATATAAAGAAAAAGGCGAGTTTTGATGTAGAACGGATCGAGGCCATTGAAAAAGTGGTTAAGCATGACGTCATTGCCTTCTTGACTGCGGTGGGGGAACGCATCGGGCCGGATGCCCGATACCTCCATCTGGGCCTGACTTCTTCGGATGTCCTGGATACATCTTTGGCAATGCTCTTAGTCGAAGCCGCCGAGATTCTGGAAAGCGACTTGCGTGATTTGTTGGCTGTCCTAAAACGGCGCGCCTATGAACATAAACAAACGCCGATGATGGGACGGACCCACGGAATGCATGCCGAGCCGATCACTTTTGGCCTCAAAATTGCGCTCTGGCATTCCGAAATGGAGAGAAACTTAGAGCGGCTACGGCGGGCCAAAAAAAGGATCGCCTGCGGAAAGATTTCTGGGGCGGTGGGTACCTATGCCCACCTATCCCCAGAGGTGGAGGCCTACGTTTGCAAAAATTGCGGGCTTGCGCCAGCCCCAATCTCAAACCAGATTATCCAGCGGGACCGTCACGCGGAATTTTTCACTACCCTGGCCCTGATTGCTTCCAGCGTGGAGAAGATCGCCCTGGAAATCCGCCATCTGCAAAGGACGGAAGTCGCCGAGGCCGAGGAACCTTTTAGCGAAGGACAGAAAGGGTCCTCGGCCATGCCCCATAAAAGAAACCCGATTGGGTCGGAAAACCTCATGGGGCTGTCCCGGATCATGAGGGCAAATGCTTTGGCTGCTCTGGAGAACGTAGCCCTCTGGCATGAAAGGGACATCAGCCACTCTTCCGTGGAGAGGATTATTGGACCGGACAGCACCATTCTTCTTGATTATATGCTCGGACGAATTACCCATCTAATGGATCAGCTGGTTGTTTACCCGGAAACTATGAAGACCAACTTGGCAAGGTCGCGGGGGCTGATTTTTTCGGAGGGGATCATGCTGAAGCTTGTCCGGAAGGGCTTGAGCAGGGAAGATGCCTACGCCCTTGTGCAAAGGGTCGCCTTTAGAGCCCTCAAGGGAAAGAAGGAGTTAAAAGAGGTCCTCCTCCAGGATCAATCGGTCCTCCGCTATCTCCGTCCCAAAGAAATCCAGGAGGTTTTCAACCTAACGCATTGTTTGCGACACGTTGATGAAATCTTTCGCCGGGTTTTTGGTGGCCAAAAAACCTAAAAGGAGGAGAGGATGGATTTACGGGAAAGACTTCTTAACCTTTTAAAAGAAAAGGCCTACCGCCGGGGAAAAGTGATATTAACTTCTGGCAAAGAAAGCGATTTCTACATTGATTGCCGGCCGGTGACGCTCCATCCCGAAGGAGCCTACTTAGTAGGGAAATTGCTCTTTGCCCGCCTGCAGAGTTCACCGGAAACGATCCGGGGAGTTGGGGGGCTCACTATGGGGGCCGACCCGATAGCTACGGCGGTATCATTGATCAGCTACCTGGAAGGGGAGCCAATTCCAGCTTTTATCATCCGCAAAGAAGCGAAGAAACACGGCCGGGGTCTGTGGATTGAAGGGATCCAGAACCTCCCGATCGGGACGGCCGTAGCCATCGTCGAAGATGTCGTCACCACCGGGGGAAGCACGGCGAAAGCCATCGAACGTGCCACGGAGGAAGGGTTGAAAGTGGTTAAAGTGCTTTCTCTCGTGGACCGGCGAGAGGGGGGGAGAGAGAACCTTAAAAATCTGGGATACAGTTTAGAATCCCTCTTTTCCCGCTTTGATTTCATGGGCAATTGATCAAGAATAAACCGCAATGATTTTCTAAAATATGATCGCCGGCCTATTTTGAGGTTGCCTTGGCCACCTAATTATCTGGATTTCTTTCCTTTTGTTCCATTCCCAGTTCGATATCATTAAAATTATAAGGGAATAACCATCTCTTAGCTTGACTCTAAGTAAGAATTGGGATATTTTTAAACTGTAATAACGGGTAAAAAGGTTGTTGCCGATTGGTTTTTTAGGTTAGGAGGCAATATTTAGCGCAAAAAATCTTAGGACCGAGTGAAACGTGGGGGAAATAAAAGAGCTTTTTGTACAGAGAAGGAAAAAGGTTGATGAGTTGAGGGAAGAGGGAATTCCTCTCTACCCGAATACTTTTCGGACAAGCCATTCGATTGGAGAGATCCTTTCATCTTTTAAAGGCCGGAATGAAGAGGAATTGCAGGCCTTGGAAGAGCGCTTTTCCCTGGCTGGACGCCTGATGCGCCTGAGCAATTTTGGCAAGGCGGCTTTTGGGCATTTTCAGGACCGCACCGGGAGAATCCAAGGATACCTTCAGCGGGACCGGATGACGGAAAAAAGCCTTCAGGTTTTTCGCCGGTTAGATATCGGTGATATCATCGGGGTCAAAGGAGGGCTCTTTCGCACAAGGACGGGGGAACTGACCCTCATGGTGGAAGAGCTGACGCTGCTGGCGAAGTCCTTACGGCCTTTACCGGAAAAATGGCATGGCCTGGCCGACCAGGAGACGCGCTACCGACAACGGTACGTGGACCTCATCGTTACGCCCCGCACCCGGGAGGTCTTTACGACCCGAACCCGGACGATTGCTTTTCTCAGAAACTTTTTAACCGCCCGGGGATTTTTAGAGGTGGAAACGCCGATGATGCAGCCCGTCCCGGGCGGAGCCACAGCCCGGCCTTTTAAGACCCATCACAATACCCTTGACCTGGATCTTTATCTGCGGGTCGCTCCGGAGCTCTACCTCAAACGTCTTCTGGTCGGCGGCTTTGAACGAGTCTTCGAAATCAACCGCAACTTTCGCAATGAGGGGCTATCTACCCAGCATAACCCGGAATTTACCATGCTGGAGTTTTATCAGGCGTACTCGACTTATCTGGACCTGATGGAGATGACCGAAACCATGATTTCTTCCTTAGCCCAGGAGATCAAGGGAGAAATGGCGGTTGAATATCAAGGCACGCGGCTTGACCTGGCCCCGCCGTGGAAGCGGCTCACCATACACGAGGGATTATTAGCCTATGGAGAATTGAGGGATTCCGAATTAAAAGATTTGGAAAAAGTCTTTCGTTACGCCCGCCACCTGGGGATTGAACTCAAGGGCAATGAACCGCCGGGAAAAGTCTGGGTAGATCTTTTTGAAAAGGTGGCTGAACCCCATCTGCGGCAACCGACTTTTGTTACCGAATACCCGCTCGAAGATTCTCCTCTGGCTCGAAGAAATGATCAAAATCCGAAAGTGGTGGACCGCTTCGAGCTTTATATTTTTGGCAAGGAAATCGCCAATGCTTTTTCCGAACTCAACGACCCGCATGACCAGCGGGAACGATTCCAGGAGCAAGCCAAAGCCAAAGGAACGGGTGAGGATGGAACGGCTTTTATTGACGAAGACTTCCTCCGGGCCCTCGAATATGGAATGCCGCCGGCTGCCGGAGAAGGCATCGGGGTGGATCGATTGGTGATGCTGTTTACCGATTCCCCTTCCATCCGCGATGTGATTCTTTTTCCCCAGATGCGTCCGGAGAGCTTAGAAAAGACATGAAAATAAATTCACTGCCGAGAACGCCGAGGTTGCCGAGAGGAACAGGTTTTTCCCGATCATTCGATCATTGCTCGGCGATTGCGGCGGTAAGGGTTGGGGACAAAGATTTAATATGCGGTACGAATGGTTCATTAGCCTTCGCTACCTGAAGGCCAAAAGAAAACAGGTTTTCATTTCTTTGATCACGATCCTTTCCATGGCCGGGGTTGGCCTGGGGGTGATGGCGCTGATTATTGTATTATCCGTGATGAGCGGATTTGTGAATGACTTGCAGAAAAAAATTCTGGGGACCAATGCCCACTTGGTCGTCCTCCAACACGGCGAATCCATGCGGGATTACAGCGAGGTGATGAAAAGGGTGCAGTCCCTCCAGGGAGTCGTCGCTACTACTCCGTTCATCTTCAGCCAGGCCATGCTGACCTCGGAAGCCAACGTCCACGGGATCGTCCTTAGGGGCATCGACCCGGAATCAGCCGGCAAAGTCATCAACATTGAAAGCACTCTTAAAAGCGGGACCATGGAAAGTCTTAAAAGAGACAGCATATCTTCCGGACAACCCGGGATATTCATCGGAAAAGAGCTTGCCAGAACCCTGGGAGTCCGGATGGACGAGACGGTTGTGATCGTTTCACCCGTGGGGGCGCTGAGTCCCTTGGGGGCAGGCTCTCCCATGAAAAAATTTCAGGTCGCCGGCATATTTGATACAGGGATGTATGAATACGACACCTCCCTCGCCTATATTTCCTTGAAGAGCGCTCAAAAATTCCTGGGTATGGAGGATGCGGTCTCGGGCGTGGAGGTGAAAGTCAAGGATATTTACGGAGTGGAAAAAGTGGGGGAAACCATCCGCCGAGCTTTGGGCTACCCCTTTTGGACCAAAGACTGGAAACAGATGAACCGCAGCCTTTTTGCCGCTTTAAAGCTGGAAAAAGTCGTGATGTTCATCATCCTGGTTCTCATCGTCTTAGTGGCGGCTTTCGGGATTGTCAGCTCTTTGATTATGGTGGTGATGGAAAAAAACAAAGATATAGCCATACTGAAATCGATGGGAGCTACCGCCCGATCGATTATGCGCATCTTCGTTTTTGAAGGCCTGATTATCGGGATTGTGGGGACGTTCGTGGGCCTCGTTGGGGGGTATTTCATTTGTTTGCTTTTAGCCAAATACCAGTTTATCTCCCTTCCCAGCGATATTTATTATATATCCAGACTTCCGGTGAAGATGAACGGGATTGACTTTTTCCTCGTGGCTCTGGCGGCGATCGGGATCAGTTTTTTGGCCACGCTGTATCCTTCATGGCAGGCCTCCAAACTCGACCCGGCTGAAGCGTTGCGCTATGAATAAGCGGAAACCCTCAAGAATGGCAAACCGGGTAAATGTTGGGAATAACTTTTCCCGGCACAGGAGGACCCAATGGCTGGTTTTTTTGATGGCTTGTTTTCCGGGGGGAAGTATGAAAAAGAATTGCAGGATCTAAAAAAGAAAGCCGCACATGATCCGAAAAATTTTCACTTGCTGGTCCGGATCGGGGACCTTCTGGAAAAGATCGGCAAGAGGGCCGAAGCTCTGGAAGTCTACCGTAAGGCCTCGAAAAAATATGCCCAGAAAGGGTTTCTGGTCCAAGCCATCGCCGTGAATAAAGTCGTTTTGCGTCTCGACCCCACGCAATCCAAAATTCATGATCAGTTGGCCGATCTTTATGCCAAGCGGGAAATGGTGCGGGAAGAGACGCTGGAACGGGAAAGGAGTAACCTGGTGGCGGAAGAAGAAGCCGCACCGGTCATTCCTCCGATTCCGCTCTTTTGCGACTTGAAAAAAGATGAGCTCTCGCGGGTAATAGAGAAAATTCAGGCCAAACAGTATAGCCGGGGGGCCTTCATCTGCCAGGAGGGCGACCCCGGGGATTCGATTTTCATAATTAGCCGGGGAAAAGTGGAAATCTTCCGGCAGCCGGCGGGCGGGGAGAGGATCTCCCTCAACGTCCTGCAAGAGGGTGATTTTTTCGGAGAATTTGCTTTCTTTTCCAATTCCCGGCGTCAAGCCACCGTGGAACCTTTGGAAGATACAGAGATTCTGGAGATCAAAAAGAAAGATTTACAGGAGATCATCGAGGAATTTCCCAGCGTATCCGATGTCCTCTTGAAATTCTACAAGGACCGGGTTCTGGATAATCTCCTCGTCACTTCGACTCTCTTCCAGTCTTTCACTCCCCAGGAGCGGAAAAATCTACTGGATAAATTCACCCTAAAAGAATTTCCGGCGGAGGCGACTGTCCTGGAAGAAGGGTCTCCGGGAGATTCTCTCTACATCATCAAAAAGGGAGAAGTGGAAGTTTTTACAACCGATGCCCAGGGAGCCACGCTCGTTTTGGCCCGGTTGCAAGAAGGGGATTTTTTCGGCGAAATTTCCCTGCTCACGGGAAAGCCGCGTACGGCTTCGGTTAAAGTTTTGCAGCCGGTGGAGTTGATGCGCTTAGCGAAGAATGATTTTGACCAAATCATCCATAATCATCCCGAGGTCCTAAAAATTCTCGAGGATTCCCTTCAACTCCGGCTGGAGGGCAAACTCAGGGCCCTGGGAGTATTCCGCGAAAACCCGGCGAAGGAGGGAATGGTCTGAGCCAATCCGCAACCCTGGAGAACCATCCGTTGTTCCAGGTCCAGGGCCTGAAAAAATCTTTTATATTCGGGCAGAACCGCAAAATCATCGAAGTTCTGAAGGGCGTGGAACTCACGATCATGCCCGGAGAAATGCTGGCCATCGAGGGCGCCTCGGGAGCGGGGAAGTCCACCCTTTTGCATATTCTGGGGGCGCTGGAGCGACCGACGGAAGGGATGGTCTATTTTCAGAAAATAGACCTGATGGAGCGGAGTGATGGCGAGCTGGCTGAAATCCGCAACCGCCACATCGGATTTGTCTTTCAATTTCATCATCTCCTCCCGGAATTCAGCGCCGTGGAAAACACCATGATGCCCGGTTTAATTCAAGGAATGAGCCCGAAAGAAGCAATAAGGAATGCCGAGAAAATCCTGGTCCAACTGGGGCTGGGAGACCGTCTCCAACACAAGCCGGGTGAACTTTCCGGAGGGGAACAGCAGCGGGTGGCCTTGGCTCGAGCCCTGATGCTGAATCCCCGCGTGATCCTTGCCGACGAGCCCACGGGGAACCTGGATACAAAAACCGGAAGAGACGTTCATACCCTGATGGTGCGCATCAATCAAGAACAGGGAATTACTATTGTTGTCGTAACGCATAACCCCGCACTGGCCACAAGGATGACCCGCAGAGTCCTGCTGGTGGACGGCCGGTTGCAAGAAAACGGCTGATTCCGGCTTCCGGGGTTTTATCCGGAGGAGGGATAAGCGATGGGCTTTTTACCGAGTGATGAGCTGGAAATCGGCAACAGGGCCAGGGCCCCAAGTGGCGAAACGAGTGTCAAAAAGCATCCGGTTTTTGCCCGCAATTTTCCTCTGCTTCTTGCTTCTGGGGGGCTGGCCTCCGGGGGAAGCCAAGGGACAAGAAGTGGTGAAGGTTGCCCTTTTACCGTTCCGGGTTTATGCGGCCGAGCCGGGGAAGGTCAAGGATTGGTCCCAACGGGTTTCCCGGACCATTACCGCGGAATTGGCTAAAGACGAGCGAATAATTTTAGCGGAAGAAGAACAAATCAAGAAGGCGGTGGCCGGGGAATCAGAAATCGACGAGCCTTTAGCCAGGGATATTGGGCGCTTGGTTGACGCCGATTACGTGGTCCTTGGCTCGATAACTCAAATCAATGGATCCCTCAGCCTGGACGCCAGGATTATCGACGTTCACCAACCCGGAGTTTGGGTTTCCGTCTTTGTCTCCGGAAAGGGGGAAGAAAATCTCGAGCGCATCTCTCGCCAGTTAAATCAGGAATTGAATGTAAGAATTTTAAAGAAGGAGCGCATCTCCAAAGTGTTGGTTGAAGGCCACCGAGCCATCGAAGAGAGCGCCATTCGGGCGCAAATTAAAATAAAAGAAGGGGATATTTTTTCCCCGCGGGCGTTGCGGGAAGACCTGAAAGCCATCTTTCAATTGGGGTATTTTCAGGACGTCCGGGCGGAGAAGCGGGATTGGGATCGGGGGAAAGCGGTTGTCTTTCTGGTCGAAGAAAAGCCGGTGGTCAAGGAGATTAAATTTTCCGGGAATAAAGCCCTCAAGACCAGCGACCTCCAGGAGGCCATCGACCTCAAACCACGAACGGTCCTGAACTTGAATACGGTCAAAGAAAGCGTTAATAAAATTCTCCAAAAATACCGGGATGAAGCTTTTTATGCAGCCGAAGTTAAATCTGAATTAGAGACCCCCCGGAAGGGGGATGTAATCGTCCGCTTCCAGATTCAAGAGCATAAGAAGATCCGTATCAAGGCCATCCTCTTCTCGGGAAATTTCCACTTCCCGGATTCACAGTTGAAAAGTTTATTGCCCGAGACCAAGGAAAAAGGTTTTTTCTCGTGGGTGACCAAGACCGGAACCTATAAGGAAGATGTGCTGGAAAGGGACCTGGACGCCGTCCTCGCCTTTTATTTTCAGAAGGGGTTCCTTCACGTAAAAGTGGGGAAACCCCAGATGACGATGGATTTAGAGGGGATCACCATCAATATTCCGGTAGAAGAAGGGCGGCAGTTCCGAGCGGGCAAAGTGGACATTCAGGGCGACCTGATTGGACCGAAAGAAGAGTTGTTCAAGCTGGTGAAAGTTTACCCGGGTGAAATCCTCAACCGGGATAGAGTCCAGGAAAGTATTTCCAACCTTGCCGACCGGTATGCCGAACAGGGATATGCCTTTGTTGATGTAACCCCCCAGTCCATCATTCGTCAAGAAAGCTCCATCGTCGAATTAAATTTTGCCATCCATAAGGGCAGCCAGGTTTATTTCGAGAGGATCAATATCCTGGGGAATACCAAGACGCGGGACAAAGTCATCCGTCGCGAGCTCAAGGCCATTGAAGGGGAGCTCTACAGCCTGAGCGGTTTGAAAAAAAGCCGGGAGAACTTGAACATCCTCACTTTTTTCAAAGAGGTAAATTTTAGCACCAAGAAAGGGAGCGGCGAGGACAAGCTGGACCTGGACATTCAGGTGGAAGAAGGACCTACGGGTATGTTCAGCGTGGGGGGTGGCTACAGCTCCATCGACAAGGTTATCGGCACAATTCAAATTTCCCAGACCAACCTCTTTGGGCGGGGGCAGAGGCTGACCCTTTCCGGACAGTTCGGGGCCATCTCGCAATATTACAACCTGGGATTCACCGAACCCTGGTTATTCGACACGCGGATCTCCGCCGGAGGGGATCTCTATCGGACGCTGCGAGAATATGATGATTATATCGTGCAGAGGAATGGGGGGGGAGTTCGCTTTGGGTTTCCCCTTTTCGAGGATTTTCGCGGTTATTCTTCTTATAAATACGAAAAGGTGGACATAACGGACGTCAAAGATACGGCTTCCCTTCTGATCCGAGAACAGGTGGGAACGTCAACCACGAGCAGCATCAGCGTTGCCCTGCGGCGGGATCGGCGCGATCACCCTCTTGAACCGAGCAAAGGATCGGACAACTCGGTTTCCATGGAATATGCGGGCGGCCCCTTAGGGGGGAGTAATTATTTCACCCGATACGCCGCCAATTCCAGCTGGTTTACCACACCGTTCTGGAAGACTACCTTCATGGTCCGGGGGCGGATTGGCTATATCCAGCCGCACGGCGGGCGATTGCTCCCTTTGTATGAGCGGTTCCGTCTGGGGGGAATCAACTCCATCCGCGGCTTCAAAGCATACACCATCGGACCCAAGGCTACTAACGGGGAAGTCATCGGCGGCGATAAAGAACTACTCTTTAACCTCGAAGCGGTCTTTCCCCTGATTCCGGCGATCAAGCTAAAAGGTCTGGTTTTCTTCGACGCGGGCAACGCCTATGATGTGGGAGAGCCTTATAAGTTGAGTGACTTGCGGACCAGCGTCGGGGTGGGGTTCCGCTGGATTTCCCCCATAGGCCCTCTGAGATTGGAATGGGGTTATAACCTCAAACCAAAAGATGACGAGCAGCGCCAGGGGTGGGATTTTTCCGTCGGGACCTTTTTTTAAAACTTCTTTAACAAGGAGAAAAGGATGAAGAAAGTATTATGGGGATTTCTTTTTGGGGGATGGTTGATTTCTCTTGCGCCCCTAACTTTGGGCGCCGAGCCATTTAAAATAGCCTACGTTGACATCCAGCGAGCCTTAAACTTATGCGAGGCGGGGAAGGAAGCCAAAAAACAGATCACCGGCGAAGTTGAAAAATTACAAAAAATATTTTCCGGAAAGCAGAAAGAACTGGAAAAAATAAAAGAAGATTTGGAAAAACGCGGGGCCGTCTTGAATGAAACTACCCGGAAGGAGAAAGAGCGAGATTACCAGACGAAGTTGCGCGAGCTGCAGCGAATTCAACGGGACTCTGAGGATGATCTGCGGCGCAAAGACCAGGAATTAACCGATCGCATCCTGAAAAACCTGGCCAGCATTATTCGAAAGTTGGGGGAAGAGGGGAAATACACCGTCATCCTGGAGAAAAACCAGCCGGCCATTCTTTACATTGCCAACGTTCTGGATTTGACGGAAGAAGTAATCAAGCTATCAGACCAGAAGAAAAAATGAACCCGGGGGAAAAACGAAAAAAAGTCTTTAGGGCCACGCTAAAAGAGCTTGCCGCGTTATTCGGGGGGAAGGTAGAGGGAGATCCCACTCTTGAAGTAACGGGCCTGGCCAGCCTGGAAGAAGCGGGAGGTGAAGAAATCACCTTTTTATCCGAACCCAAGTATTTCCCGCGATTGGTAAAAACAAGGGCGGCGGCGGCTATCGTTCCGCTTTCCTTTCCCGCTTTTCACAAACCGTTGATTCGGACTCCCAATCCCTATTTGGCCTATGCCAAAGTTCAAGCGTTTTTCAAGGCTAAGCCCTGCCTTCCCCTTGGAGTCGATCCCCGGGCCGGCATCGGCCAGGATGTAAAGATCGGAAAGGACGTTTCCATCTTTCCCTTTGTTTATGTCGGCGATGGTTGCCAGATCGGCGATCGGGTGGTCCTCTATCCCGGGGTTTATCTGGGAGAATTTAGCCAGGTCGGCGAAGATAGCCTCCTTTATCCCAATGTGGTGGTCATGGATCGATGTCTTCTCGGCCGGAGGGTTATTGTCCACCCGGGAGCGGTAATCGGCAGCGACGGATTCGGTTTCGCCCGTGACGGAAGCCGGTATGTAAAAATTCCCCAGGTGGGCATCGTGCAGGTTGACGACGATGTGGAAATCGGGGCTAATTGTGCCATCGACCGGGCGGCCATGGGGAAGACCTGGATCAAAAAAGGGGTAAAGAGCGATAATTTAGTTCAAATCGCCCATAATGTAACGATCGGCGAAGATACCGTCCTCGTAGCCCAGGTCGGGATAGCCGGGAGCACGGTGGTCGGCAACCGGGTTGCCTTGGGAGGGCAGGTGGGAGTTGCCGGGCACATTACCATCGGGGATGGCGCAATGATCGGGGCTCAGGGAGGCGTTGCCCAGGATGTGGAAGCCGGCCGGGTTCTCTCCGGCAGTCCGGCTTTTCCCCACCGGGAGTGGCTGAGGGCCCAGGCAATTTTTACCAAATTGCCAGAGATGAAACGAACCTTGGCCTCATTGGAGAAAAGAATGAAGGCGCTGGAAGAAAAATATAGCCTAAAATAATGATTTTTTTGGGGGGACGCAGATGAACGCAGATTCTCGGATTTAAAAAAAATTCTTTTTCTGCGTTGGTCTGTGAAAATCTGTGTCCCAATATTTTAAAGGAGTGACCCTTGGAAATCCACCCCACAGCGATTGTTCATCCCCAGGCCGAGATTGGACCGGGAGTGCGAATCGGGGCTTACAGCGTGATCGGGGGAAACGTCCGCATCGGTAAAGACACGGTCATCGAATCCCACGTGGTCGTGGACGGGTGGACAGAGATCGGTGAGCGGTGTCATCTGTTTTCCTTTTCCTCCGTGGGGGCCGCGCCCCAGCACATGCGTTACCGGGGAGAATCGACCCGGGTGATCCTGGGCAATGATAACGTCATCCGGGAGTTCGTAACCATCCACCGCGCTACCATCGAGGGAGGAGGAAAAACCGTTATGGGCCATGGCAACTTCATCATGGCTTACTCCCATATCGCCCACGATTGCCAGGTCGGAAATCAGGTCATTATGGCCAATGCTTCCACTCTGGCCGGCCACATTGAAGTGGAAGACTTTGCCATCGTCGGGGGCCTGGTGGCTATTCACCAGTTCGTTCGGGTGGGCTGCTATGCCATCATCGGGGGAGCTTCCGGCGTACCCAAAGACATTCCCCCTTACACGTGCGCCGCGGGCAACCGGGCCAAGCTTTTCGGGTTAAATTCGGTGGGGCTGAAACGACACCGTTTTCCCGAAGCAACGGTAGCCGCGTTGAAACAGGCCTACCGGATTTTGTTTCGATCCCACCTCACCCTGAACAAAGCCATAGAAAAAACCCGGGCAGAAGTTCCCGACCTAACGGAAGTCAGGCATCTTTTGACCTTCCTGAAAAGATCAAAACGGGGTGTCTGCCGATGAAGGGTACGATTGGACTCATCGCCGGGAATGGTCAGCTTCCTTTTCTTCTGGCTGCCGGCATCAGGAAGGCCGGACATCGAGTGGTCGCCGTAGGACACTTTAGCGAAACCCGGAAGGATTTAGCGCGCCACGTGGACATCCTCCATTGGGTGCACATCGGTGAGTTGGGAAAGATCATCGATCTCCTCCTGAAGGAAAATGTTCAAACTGCTCTTTTTGCGGGCGGTGTGGCCAAGACCCATTTTTTTTCCAAGGCCAAGCCTGATGCTCGGGCCATCCAGGTCTTAAGCCGGCTGCAGGATAAAAAGGACAATGCCATTCTCCGCGCGATCGCCGACGAGGTCGAAAGCGAAGGAATTAGGGTCAAAAGCCTTGTTCCCTTTCTTAAAGAAAGCATGGCGGTTAAAGGATGCTGGACCAAAAGAAAACCTTCGGAGCGGGAGAAGAACGATGTTGACTTCGGCTGGAAGATGGCCAAAAGGGTTGGCCGTTTGGATATCGGCCAGAGCATTGTGGTCAAGGACCAGATCGTTCTCGCCCTGGAGGCCATCGAGGGAACGGATGAAACCATCCGCCGGGGGGGGAAATGGGGAAGGGGCGACGTGGTGGTCGTCAAAGTGTGCAAACCCCGCCAGGATCCCCGGCTCGATTTGCCGGTGATCGGACTCTCCACGGTCCGCACGTTGAAGGCGGCGGGGGCTTCCGCCATGGCGGTCGAGGCGGGGAAAACCATCATTATCGACAAGGAAAAAGTCATTGGCGAAGCAGACAGGAACCGGTTATGCCTCATGGGAATTTAAAAATTCTTAAGGCGGGGTCTCCTTCCCCAAAACTGAAAGTGGCGGTCGTAGGCGTTGGGCACTTGGGAAAGTTCCACGCCGAGAAATACGCCTCGATCCCGGAGGCTGAAATTGTTGGGCTTGTGGACATCGACCGCGCCAGAGCAGAAGAGTGGGCCATTAAGTTGGGAACTGAGGCCTTTTCCGATTATCGCTCCCTTTTGGGAAGGGTGGATGCGGTTAGCGTGGTTGTGCCAACCGACCGGCATCATCGGGTGGCCGTTGATTTCCTGAAATCCGGGAGCGATGTCCTCCTGGAAAAACCAATTTGTTCTTCTCTGTTGGAGGCAGAAGACCTAATCGGCATAGCCCGGGATTGCGGGCGAATTCTCCAGGTGGGCCATTTAGAGAGGTTCAACCCTGCTATTCTGGCAGCCCGGGGGAAGATCAAATCTCCGCTTTTTATCGAGGCGCACCGCCTGACTCCTTTCCGCGGCCGGGGCATTGAGGTGGACGTGGTGCTGGACTTGATGATCCACGATTTGGATATCATCCTCAGTTTCGTTCGTTCAGAAGTTGCCCACATCCATGCCGTTGGCGTGCCGGTGCTCACGGAAAAGGTGGACATCGCCAACGCCAGGCTGGAATTCGTTAGCGGCTGTGTGGCCAATATCACTGCCAGCCGGGTTTCTGGGGAAGACCAGCGCCGCCTCCGCATTTTCCAGCCCGACACTTACCTGACAGTGGATTACGCTTCCAAAAGAGTAGGTTTATACCAGCGAACCAATTCCGGGGGGGGAATTCCGCAAGCCAAGATCTCCGCCGAACAAATTCCCGTGGAGCCGGGGGATGCCCTGGAAAAAGAAATTCGTTCATTTATTTTCTCCTCCATGAACCGGACCCCGCCTTTGGTTACGGGAGAAGACGGAAAAAAGGCCCTTGTGCTTGCGCTAAGGATCATCGAGCAGATTCAAACGAATATTAAAAAGATTCCCTCCATCGCTTCCTTTTACGGGATGAGAGAAATTCTCCCAGACGTTTCCTGGTGAGGTACCCATGGGAAGGGAGGGGAAGAAGAAAATCTTGATCGTCGCGGGGGAGGCGTCGGGGGATCTGCATGGTTCCCGGGTTGTTGAAGCTCTCCTTCGTTCCAACCCAGCCCTTCAAGTGTTGGCCGTGGGGAGCGAGAGGATGCGGCAGGCCGGGGCCGAGATGATCCTCGATTCTTCCCGGCTATCGGTGGTTGGCATTACCGAAATCCTCGGGCGCGGCCGGAGCCTTTGGAACGCCTACCGGGCGATAAAAGGTTTTCTCAAAAAAAGTGGACTATCTCTTTTAATTTTAATTGATTTTCCTGATTTTAATTTACTTCTGGCCCGGACGGCGAAAAAGGTAGGAGTCCCTGTCCTTTATTACATCAGCCCTCAGGTCTGGGCCTGGCGTTCCGGGAGAGTGAGTAAAATCGCCCGGTACGTAAACAAAATGGCCGTGATTTTCCCTTTCGAAATACCCATTTACCAAAAAACGGGTATGGAAGTAGAATTTGTCGGCCATCCGCTCCTCGATATCTTGGGGACATCTGCCCAGGGAAGGTCGCCTCTTGATGAAGAGTTTAAAGGCGATCCACTGATCGCGCTCCTTCCCGGAAGCCGGGAAAAGGAAATTCAATCCTTGCTGCCGGAGATGGTCCAGGCCGCTGATATTTTGACCCGGGCGAAACCGGGGGCAAAATTCATCCTGCCGGCTGCCCCAACAGTAGATGCGGAAGATTTAAGGGAAAACATCCATTCTCAATCGGCCACGATTACGGTTGTTGAGGGGCAAACCTACGCCGCCATAAGAGCCGCAGATTTGGTTATCGTTGCCTCGGGTACGGCAACCCTGGAAACTGCTATAATGGGGAAACCCATGGTAATCATCTATCGGGTATCTCCCTTGAGTTACTGGGTAGGGAAAGCAATGGTTAAAGTGAATTGGGTCGGGCTGGTAAATATCGTGGCTGGCAAAGGCGTGGTGCCTGAACTTCTCCAGGGAGAGGCCAAAGGCCGGCAAATCGCCGATGCGGCTCTGCGAATCCTTGACGACGAAACGTACCGGAGGGGAATGCTTGAGGATTTGGCGGCGGTCAGAGAAAAGTTGGGAACTCCAGGGGCATCCCGGCGAGTCGCCAAGATTGCTTTAGATATGATCGGAGCAGAAAAAAAGGGAGTTGAGAGTTGGGAGTAGAGAGTCGAAAGTCGAGAAATATTACGACCTCTAACTTCCACCTCCCTACCCCCAACTTACGCTTTAAGTAATGAAATGAACCTATATAAAAGACTGTTACAGTTTGTCAAACCCTATTGGACGAGAATGGCTGGAGCCATGATCTGCATGCTCTTTGTCTCCGCAGCTACATCGGCGTCCGCCTTCTTAGTCAAACCGGTCCTGGACGATGTATTTTTCAAAAAAGACCTGACCATGCTCAAGCTGATTCCTTTGGCGATCGTGGGAATTTTTTTGCTCAAAGGGGTATTCGATTACGGCCAGGCCTATCTCATGTCCCATGTGGGCCAGCGAATCATCGCTGATCTAAGAGAAAAAATTTACAACCACCTTCAATCCCTGTCCCTTTCCTTCTTTACCCGGAATCCCACGGGGGTCCTGATGTCGCGCATCACCAACGATGTCAGTATGGTTCAAGGGGCTGTAACCGACGCGGTTACGGGCCTGCTGAAAGATTTATTTACCATCATCGGTTTGGTGGGTGTGGTCTTTTACCGCGACTGGAGACTGGCCATCATAGCCTTGGTGGTTTTCCCCCTGGCGGTCTACCCCATCGTCAAATTTGGGAGAAAACTGCGTTCTTACAGTTCCCGCAGCCAGACAACGATGGGGGATATTTCGACGATCCTTCTGGAAACGATCTCCGGCAATCGCATCGTCAAAGCCTTTAACATGGAAGAGTATGAACAAAAACGTTTCGCCCGGGAAAATCGAAAGCTTTTTAGCATCCAGATGAAGTCCGTCCGTGTCCGGGCCGTTTCTCATCCTTTGATGGAGGTGCTCGGCGGACTGGGGATCGCTTGCATTGTCTTTTATGGCGGGTACAACGTCATCAAGGGAGTGGCCACCCCGGGAACTTTTTTCTCCTTTCTGGCGGCCCTGCTGATGCTCTATGAACCGGTGAAACGGCTGAGCGGCTTCAACAACACTGTCCAACAGGGCTTGGCCGCTGCCTCCCGGATTTTCGAGGTCCTGGATACAGCTCCCGAGATTCGGAACAAGCCGGGGGCTAAAATTCTTACCTCCGTCTCCAAGGGAATCGAGTATCGAAACGTCTCCTTCAAATACGATGAAGATCGGGTGTTGAAGAGTATCAACCTTCAGGTGAAAGTGGGCGAGATGATCGCTTTTGTCGGGGCCAGCGGGGGCGGGAAAACCACCTTAGTCAATCTCTTGCCCCGGTTTTATGATGTGAGTTCCGGCGAGGTTCTGATCGATGGCCAGGATATCCGCAATGTTTCCCAGGAATCCCTCAGGTCGATGATTGGGATCGTAACCCAGCAGACCATTCTTTTCAACGACACCGTGAGGAATAATATCGCCTACGGAAAAATAAGCGAGCCTTTTGGGGGGATCGTTAAAGCGGCCGAGGCTGCTTATGCTCACGGGTTCATCCAGAATTTGCCCAATGGATATGATACCGTAATCGGGGAGCAGGGGGTTAAACTTTCCGGAGGGGAACGCCAACGCCTGAGTATCGCGCGCGCCCTTCTTAAGAACGCGCCGATCCTGATCCTGGACGAGGCCACCTCTTCCCTGGATTCAGAATCTGAAATAGAAGTCCAAAAAGCCCTGGAGTATTTGATGCAGGGTCGGACCACTCTGGTGATCGCCCATCGTCTTTCCACCATCCGCAAAGCAAACCGCATCGTGGTAATTGCCAACGGGACGGTAGTGGAAGAAGGAACACACGAAGAATTATTGGAGAAGGAAGGGGAATATAGAAAATTATATCTGCTTCAGTTTATCGACAGTGATCCTGAAAAAGCAAATCTAATGGAGAATGGAGTAAAGTATTTACCAACATTATGATGGAGGTTACAAAAATAATCATTATTAAAAGTTAAATGTTAAAACTTAAAGTAATACTTTATAATTTAATCAACGCTCAAAAAGAAAGTAAGTCAAGGAAGCTAATTCTTTCCCCCCTTTGCTTGCTTTCTTTTTTTTATGGACTGGCCAGTTCGACGCGGGTTTTTTTATATTCCCGGCGAATCTTTAAGACCCATTCCCTTCCTTGTAAGGTAGTAAGCGTCGGGAACATTACACTGGGGGGAACGGGTAAAACCCCTTTCGTTGGCCTGCTGGCAGAGACCATTAAAGCCCTGGGATACCGCGTGTCTATCCTCACTCGAGGGTATAAGGGGAATTTCCCGGGCCCCGTGGGAGTCGTCTCTGATGGAAATAAGATTCTCATGGATCCGCAGCAAGCAGGGGACGAGCCTTTCCTCCTGGCGGAAAAGGTCAAAGATGTTCCGGTGGTCGTCGGTAGGGAAAGATGGTTATCCGGCCAGTTTGCCTTAAAGCGCTTTCAAAGTGAAGTTATTATCCTTGACGACGGGTATCAACACCTTTCTTTAAAACGGGATTTGAATCTGCTCCTTATCGATTCTTCCTCGCCATTTGGAAACGGGCACTTATTCCCCCGCGGGGTGCTCAGGGAACCGTTAGGCCAGGTATCAAGGGCTGATGCTGTTATTTTGACAAAGACCGGCCAATCTGATAACATTATTAAATTAAAGATGAAATTGGAGAAGGCAATCGAAGGTCGACCCATTTTTCAGGTTGACTATGGACCGGTAGGAATTGCGGTATATGGAACAGAAATTTTTTTCCCTCCTGAATACCTGAAAGGGAAAAAAGTTTTGGCATTCTCGGGAGTTGCCAGACCAGAATCTTTTTTAAAAACCCTGGCCACTCTGAACCCATCGATCGCCGACGTCTTGACCTTTCCTGACCATCACTGGTATGGCCCGGAAGATGGGGAGAAGCTCTATAATAAAGCGGTTGCTATGGGAGTCGAGGCGCTGGTAACAACGGAAAAGGACCTCATCCGGGTAAAAAATTTGATTCCAGGGAACATTCCCCTGTGGGCGCTGGCCATCCGGCATGTTTTCCCGCAGGACGATCAAGCGCGTTTTTTTGAATTCGTTTTTTCCCGGTTAGGCCTGAAGGCCCGTGAGGAGTGAAGCGGGAGAGCGTAAGGGGTTAAAGCGGGGTGGAAGAAAAGGAAGCTTTTATAAAGAAAAAAAAGGATCATTCGGTCTCCAGGGGATTTGTCTTCTGGGCTATAAACTTAATTCCTCTGAAAGCGAGAATCTGGTTCCTGGAGAGGCTGGGCGAATTGGCCTATATGCTTGATGGGCGGCACCGGCGAATCGCCCATAGGAATCTGGCCATTGCTTTCGTTGATAAGGATTTGAAAGAACGAGCTAAGATTGCCCGTAGCGCGTTTCGTAATCTGGGTCGGGTCCTGGCGGAGTTTTCTTTCATTCCCCGATTAAACGGGGAGAATACCGGGCGTTATATTGCTATGGAAGGCTTGGATAATTTTCATCGGGCCCATGCCAAAAGGAAAGGGGTTCTCTTTCTCACTGCCCACTTTGGCAATTGGGAATGGATGGCGGCGACTTTTCCGCTTATGACCCGGCAGCCTTGCCACGTGGTTGTCCGGCCTCTGGACAATGGATTTTTAGATGGCCTTGTCGATAAGTTGCGCACCTCGACGGGAAACCACACCATTCCCAAGCGGAAGTCTATGGGCCGGATTTTGCGTCTATTGAGAGAAGGGGAAGTCGTGGGGATTCTACTTGATCAAAACATGGCCTGGCACGAAGGGGTATTCGTTAATTTTTTTGGAGAGCTGGCCTGTACGAACATGGGGATGGCTTTGCTGGCTTTGAAGACCGGGGCAGCCGTTCTCCCGGTTTTCAACGTCCGGCAGCCCGATGGATCTTACCGGGTGATCATTGAGCAAGAATTACCTTTGATACGAACCGGAAATAGGGACTTAGAGATTGAAAAAAATACCGAGGTCTTTACCCGGGTGATCGAGAGGTACGTCAACGATTATCCGGATCACTGGCTTTGGCTGCACCAGAGATGGAAGACAAGACCATGGCAGTCAAAACAATATCGAAATTCGAAATCCTAAATTCGAAACAAGTTCGAATGACCAAAATTCGAAATTTAAAAAAGCAATGGATAGAAGACTGGAGATCCCCTTTTTAGAAATAAGGAAGGTCCTGGTTCGGTCGGCCAACTGGGTTGGAGATGCAGTGATGAGCCTGCCAACCATTGATGCTTTGCGTCTCAACCTTCCCGAGGCTGAAGTCGCAATCCTGGCCAAACCGTGGGTTGCCGAAATCTTTCAGGGGAATCCGGCTGTCAACCGGGTGATTCTTTACGAAAGCCCAGGGGTCCATCAGGGGGTCGGCGGAAAATGGCGGCTTGCCAAGCAATTGAAGAAAGAACGTTTTGACTTAGCCGTTCTCATTCAAAATGCTTTCGAAGCTGCCCTGATTTCCTTGATGGCCAGGATACCGCGGCGGGCCGGATATAATACGGATGGGCGGACTCTCCTGCTCACCCACCCGGTCCCCGTAGATCAAAAGGTAAAAACCGGCCATCAGGTTGATTATTACCTCGGATTGGTTCGCTCACTCGGGTTTCAGACGGCCAACCGCATCCCTTCGCTGAAGGTGTCCAAAGAGCGGCAAAAGGAAGCGGCCCAAACGCTGAACTCATTGGGCATAGGAGAAAGGGAGAGAATTGTTGGAATAAGTCCCGGCGCTACTTTCGGCTCTGCCAAGCAATGGTTCCCGGAAAGGTACGGCGAGCTTGCCGCGCGGATTTATCGAAACTTTACCCAACGGATCCTGATTTTTGGAAGCCGGAGTGATCAAAAGGTTGCGGCCCAGGTTCATCAAAAAGCTCAGGTGCCCATGATCGACCTGACCGGAACCACGACCTTGGCCCAGGCCATGGCTTTGATTGCCCGCTGCCGCCTTTTCGTTACCAATGACTCAGGCCTGATGCATGTAGCGGCAGCCCTGGGAGTTCCTTTGATTGCCATCTTTGGCTCCACAGATCCTGGGAAAACAGGCCCCCTCGGTAATTTTTGCCGAGTCTTACGCAAACCCGTGGCCTGCGCTCCCTGTTTGAAAACCGAATGTCCTGAGGATCGAAGGTGCATGGGGCTCATTCCGGTCGAGGAAGTCTACGAAGAAGCAAAAATAATTTGGGATGCGCAATCATGAACCCGCAACTCCCAACTCTCAACTCCCAACTTTCAACTTCCGGGAGGCATCGAGCAGTTTTTTTGGACCGTGACGGAACGATCTGTGAGGAAGTAGGCTATCTGAATTCTATTCACCAAATGCGTCTCATTCCCCGGGCCGGGGAGGCGGTTAAGTTATTAAATCAAAAGGGGTTCAAAGTCGTAGTCATTACCAATCAATCCGGCGTGGCCCGGGGATATTTCCCGGAATCTATTTTAAAAGAAGTACATGGGGAAATGATCCGTTTATTAAGGGAGGAAGGGGCCTATCTGGATGCAATTTATTACTGCCCCCACCATCCCAGCGAAGGATTTCCGCCCTATATCCAAGAATGCCATTGTCGCAAACCGGCCATTGGCCTGTTGCTTAAGGCGGCTGAGGATTTGGATTTGGATCTTTCATCTTGCTATATGATCGGCGACCATATTTCCGACGTAGAGTGTGGCCAGCGCATTGGCGGGAAAACGATATTGCTGCTCACCGGCCACGGCGCAGAAGCGATGGCTAAAATTGAAAGCTGCTCTCAACCCCCTTCGTATATTGCTGCCGACCTTTATGAGGCGATCCATTGGATTCTCCAGCATCCGGGGAAAACATGACTCGGCCAAGGGAACTCGATCCTCGATCGATTTTGATTGTCAAGCTTAGCGCCATCGGGGATGTGGTTCAAACTTTGCCCATGGTTGAAGCCCTGCGGGATCGGTACCCTCAAGCCCAGATTGACTGGCTGGTGGAAGAAGAACCAAGTGACCTCCTGATAGGTCACCCGGCCCTGAACCGGGTGATCGTCAGCCGCCGCAAGTCCTGGCCAAAGCGGCTTTTCCGGAAATGGGAATTTTGGGCTACCCTGAAGGAAGCTAAGAAATTGGTCAGCGATCTGAGAAACACCCAGTATGACTGGGTGATCGACAACCATGGTCTTTTCAAGAGCGGACTTTTCGTCTTTTTAAGCCGCGGAGTACGCAAGATCGGCTTTAAACTTTCACCGGGAATTGCGGATGAGGGAAATTATTTATTCACCCATGAACGATACAAACCTCTTTCTATTGAGCGGCATGCCCTGGAACGTTACCTGGATTTAATCTACCAAATGGGCGTCCCGGTGAAGGAACCGGCCCTGCAGTATTCCGTCCCCGCGGAATCCTTGAAAAAAGCCGGAAGGCTCCTCATCGAGCATGGTTTTTTCGGTCATCCCCTGGTAATCATCCATCCCATGGCTAAATGGTCAACCAAGCAGTGGCCCGTTAAAAACTTCATCATGCTGACCGACGCCCTGATTCGAAAAGGAGTTTCGGTCGTCTTCACCGGGAGCCCGGAAGATGGCGATAGGGTGGAGGAAATCCAGGGCATGACCCATAACCCGCAAAAGGTGTTGAACCTTTCCGGGCGAACCGGCCTGAAAGAATTGGCCGGGCTTTTTTCATTAGCGGACCTGGTATTGACGACCGACACCGGTCCCATGCATTTGGCCGCGGCCGTAAAGGCTCCGCTTATTGCTCTCTTCGGACCTACCGCACCCTGGAGAACCGGTCCTTACGGGAACGGCCATCTGATCCTGCGTAAGGAATTGGCCTGCAGCCCGTGTTTTAAGAAGAACTGTCCGACGATGGAATGTATGAATTCCCTGACGGTGGAGGAAGTGTTGGAAGCAGCTGAGCATAAACTGAGAGTGGGGAGGTGTGAGTAGGGAGTTGTAAAAACCGGGTTTCCGCTCCAACTCTCAACTCCCAACTCTCAACTTACATCTCTGGAGGAATTTATGGCTCTGAGCAAAGATCTTTTGGAAATCATCGCCTGTCCGAAGTGCGTTCGAGACCCCGGGTGCACGGGTGAACTTGAATACCGGGAGGCCCAGAACCAGTTAGTCTGCCATCATTGCAAGTTGATCTACCGCATCGAGGATGACATCCCGATCATGTTGATCGACGAGGCGCTCCCTCTAGGGAAAGAATAAACAGAGAGTATTCACCGCAGAGTGCGCAGAGGACGCCGAGGCAATATATATTGTAAAGAACAAAGCCCAAAGCTGTTAGGATTCAGGGGTTGGCCTTTCGATTTTCGAAAGGTTTGAGATTTTCGCGAGTATTGAATATGAACGCTTACGAAAAGAGGGGAGAAAGGGACGATGTGGATGCAAATCTTCTTCGTGGCAATTATTTTTTGGTTCGGAATGGGAAAGAATACGGAGGGGATGGAGATTGAAGCGGCAGTCAAGATGGGATCGGTTGGTTTCTCGGAAAACGGAATCCAAGAGGGGAATAAAGCGATCATCGCGGGGGAGATCAATGTGGGGCACCGGTTTGGTTTTGGCAACATGGAGATGTCCATGGAAGCCTGGTCATCCTGGGAACCGCTGGATGAAGACAAAGAGATTCCGGAAAAGGTCTTACGGATTGGCGCAAAATTCTCCTATGAGGTCGGGAAAGTCATACCCGCCCTCGGAGTTGACTTCTATCGGCTGGAAAGGGAAAAACCGATTAAATATGCTGACGCCTGGTCGGATAGTCATTTCTTTGTCCTAACCCCTGAGGTTGAATTTCGGTATAAGTTTTTCTATGGCAAGGCAGGGTTGGCCTTTCCCTTGATCGGAGGATATGGGTATCGCGCCGAAGCGGGGCTTCGATGGAAAGCGCTTCGATTTGGCCCCTTTTTCGATTACATGAAAGTCGATGAAGACAGAGATTTCGAAATCCAGAGACGGGGGGTTCTGCTGGGAGTCAGATTTTAGCGGTTTATAGGAAAAGACGATGCTGTCAGTCGCCGTAATCGCCTATAAGAAAAGAGGAATCATGGCCCTCAGCAAGGATCTGCTGGAAATTCTGGCATTTCCCAAACGCGTTCGAGACCCCGGGTGCACGGGTGAACTTGAATACCGGGAGGCCCAGAACCAGTTAGTCTGCCATCATTGCAAGTTGATCTACCGCATCGAGGATGACATCCCGATCATGTTGATCGACGAGGCGCTCCCTCTGGGGAAAGAATAAACAGAGAGTATTCACCGCAGAGTGCGCAGAGGACGCCGAGGCAATATATATTGTAAAGAACAAAGCCCAAAGCTGTTAG
>CAZIDC010000005.1:0-26918 GCA_964537885.1 uncultured Syntrophaceae bacterium
TCGGGAGGGGGGCCGGACGGTGGGCGCGGGGGTTATCTCCGAAATCATCGAGTAAGACCAGCCCTTTTTTATTTTTTTGCCGGAGGGATCTGGGCGAAAGGATGGCTTGATAATAAAATGAAACAGAGTGGGAAGTGAAGAATGGTGATCAATAGTCAAAAGATACGAATCCGGCTGAAAGCTTACGATCACAGGCTGCTTGACCAGTCCACCAAAGAGATTGTCGATACGGCCAAGCGCACGGGCGCCCGGGTGGCCGGCCCCATCCCCCTGCCTACAGCGATCAATAAATACTGTGTGCTGCGATCTCCCCACGTGGATAAAAAATCCCGTGAACAATTCGAGATCCGGACCCACAAACGCATCCTGGATATCCTCGACCCGACCCAACAGACCATCGATGCCCTGATGAAGCTCGACTTGGCCGCAGGAGTGGATGTGGAAATAAAATTATAAATAGCGATCAGCGATCAGCCATCAGCTAAAAGAATATAAAGATTTATTGCTGATTGCTGAGCGCTGAAAGCTTCTTTAAGGGTTTTAGCCATGGGAATAGGAATTATCGGGAAAAAGCTGGGAATGACCCAGATTTTTCATGAAGACGGCAACGTGATGCCGGTGACGGTTGTGCAGGCTGGGCCTTGTACCGTAGTCCAGGTCAAAACTTTAGCGCGGGAAAAATATGCCGCTTTGCAGTTAGGCTTTGAGGAGCGGGATCCCAAACGGATCAAGAAGCCGCTCCAGGGTCACTTTGCCAAGGCGCAACTTCCTGCCTTCCGCCATCTCCGAGAAATCAGGGTTTCTGATCCCTCTTCCTTCCAGGTGGGCCAGGTGATCACCGTGGAAGGGTTCAAAGTTGGCGACTTTGTGGATGTATCGGGGATTTCCAAGGGGAAAGGATTCATGGGCGTGGTCAAACGCTGGGGGTTCCGCGGCGGGAGGGCGACCCACGGGTCTATGTTTCACCGGGCCCCGGGATCGATCGGGGCCAGCTCCTACCCCTCACGGGTGTGGCCGGGGCAGAAAATGGGCGGACACACCGGAAACCAGCAAAACACCCTGCAGAACCTGGAAATCATAGATGTCCGGCCGCGGCAGAATTTACTCCTGATCAAAGGGGCCGTACCGGGGGGGTCCCGCGGCATCCTGATGATCCGGGAGGCGAAGAAAAGGAAATCCAAGGCCAAGGGCTGAATCCCGGGCCGGGAGCGAATATGGCCAAAGTAGATATTATCGATATTCATCGGCAAAAAATCTCAGAAATGGAAGTGGACGACCGACTCCTGAATGAGCCGGAGAAGCCCCACCTGATTTATGACATTGTTCGTATGCAGCTCGCTTCCCGGCGGAGCGGAACTGCTTGCACCAAGGAGCGGTCTTTTGTCAGCGGGGGAGGGCGGAAGCCCTGGAAACAAAAAGGGACCGGTCGGGCTCGATCCGGCTCCACCCGTTCACCCCTTTGGCGCGGCGGGGGCACGGTCTTCGGTCCGCGGCCCCGGGACTACTCTTTTCGCCCTCCGAAAAAAGTCCGCCAGGCTGCCTTACGTTCCGCGCTTTCCTCTAAGAACCGGGAGCAGAAGTTGCTGGTTTTGGAGCGGCTGGACCTGGAGGAAACCAAAACCAAACGATTCGCAGGGGTTCTGAAAACTTTGGGAATTCAAAACGTTCTGATCATCATCGATGGCCCGGAAGAAGCTCTGGAAAAGGCCGCCCGCAACGTTCCCCGGGTTCAGGTGACCCGTTGGGAAGGGCTGAACGTTTACGACATTCTGCGGCATGAATACGTCGTTTTCTTGCGCTCCAGTCTGGAGAGGCTGGAAAGGAACTTGCGCCCATGAAAGAAGCCCATCAAATCATCAAAAAGCCTTTAATCACGGAAAAAAGCACGCGGCAGAAGGAGGAAGGCAATCAGATTGCTTTCGTGGTCGACCCCAAAGCGAGCAAAATAGAAATCCGCCAGGCAGTGGAGAAATTGTTCAAAGTGAAAGTAAGGCGGGTGCATACCATGAACCTGGTGGGGAAACAGAAACGCGTGGGAAGGTTTTTCGGCTGGAAGTCCGATTGGAAAAAAGCCATCGTTACCCTTCGTGCAGGGGACCGTATCGAGTTCTTCGAAGGAGTGTAAAAAGTTAAGAGTTCGGAGAAAAAAATACTCCAGATTCCAAACTTTTGATTCCGAGTTATGAGGAGCCAAGCGCATGTCCATTAAAACCTATAATCCTACTTCGCCGGGAAGAAGGTTTCAGACGGTTGCGGATTTTTCAGAAATTTCCCGGCGGGGGCCAGAGAAAAGCCTACTCTTGCCGCTCCGGAAGAGCGGAGGGCGGAATGCCTACGGGAGAATTACCAGCCGTTATATCGGAGGTGGACATAAGAAGCGTTTCCGGGTGATCGATTTCAAACGGGACAAGATCGATATTCCAGCGCAGGTAGCCGCGATTGAATATGACCCCAACCGCTCCGCTCGAATCGCCCTTCTCCATTACGCCGACGGAGAAAAAAGGTACATCTTGGCGCCCCTTTCCCTGAACCCTGGGGAAACCGTAATGTGCGGGGAACGGGCCGACATCAAGCCGGGGAATGCCCTGCCGCTTAAGAACATTCCTCTCGGAACGTTGATTCACAACGTGGAACTGAAACGGGGCAAGGGAGGCCAGATCATTCGCACCGCCGGGTCTTCGGGACAGCTGATGGCCAAAGAAGGAAAGTACGCCCATATCAAGCTTCCTTCCGGGGAGGTGCGGTTGATCCATGTGGATTGTTATGCCACCGTGGGGCAGGTGGGAAACCTGGATCATGAAAATATTTCCCTGGGAAAAGCCGGGCGCAGCCGATGGCTGGGGCGCAATCCCCGGGTTCGGGGGGTTGCCATGAACCCAGTGGACCACCCTCTGGGGGGCGGCGAGGGAAAAAGCTCCGGGGGGCGTCATCCGGTTACTCCCTGGGGGGTTCCCACGCGGGGATATAAGACCCGGCAGAACAAGGCTACTGATAAATTTATCATCAAACGACGGAAATAGAGTGAAGAGTTCAGAGTAAGGAGTTCGGAGAGAATGAATTTTTATGGCTCCGAACTCTTTACTCCGAACGTAAAGGAGCCAGACGTGGCACGTTCCATTCGCAAGGGCCCTTTTGTGGACCCGCATTTGATGAAAAAGGTTGAAGAGGCCGTACGGACGAAGAGCCGTAAGGTCATCAAAACGTGGTCCAGGCGTTCTACCATCCTTCCGGAGATGATCGGACAGACTTTCGCCGTCCACAACGGCAAGAAGTTCATTCCGGTTTTTGTGACGGAAAACATGGTAGGGAATAAACTGGGAGAATTTTCTCCCACCCGCACCTTCTTCAGCCATTCCGGGGACCGGAAAACCAAGTTGAAGACAGCGCCGAAGCCGGCCTGAAGGAGGCATCATGGAAACACGAGCTGTGGCCAAATATCTTCGTTTATCGCCGCAAAAAACGCGGCTAAGTGCTGATCTCATCCGTGGGAAAAAGGTGGAAGAGGCCCTGAATATTCTTACGCACACCCCCAAGGTTGGAGCCAAGGCCGTCTCCAAAGTTGTCCGTTCTGCCCTGGCCAATGCCGGGCAGAACAAATCCATCGACGTAGATACGCTTTTCATCAAGACCATTTTCATCAATCAGGGCCCGACGCTGAAGCGTTTCCGGCCGAAACCCATGGGGCGGGCAGGCCGGATTCGCAAACGAACCTGCCATATTACCGTTGTGCTGAGTGAATCCTAAAGAAGCATTGCCGGAAAAAATTGAGGGCGAGAAGGAGGTCGGACGTTGGGTCAGAAGGTTAATCCCATAGGGTTGCGCCTGGGGATCGTGAAAACCTGGGATTCCCGGTGGTATGCGGAGAAACTTTACTCCAAGTTTCTCCAGGAGGACATCATCATCCGCCGATACATTAAAAAGAAGCTTTATCACGCCGGGGTTTCCAAGGTGGAGATCGAGCGGACAGCCAATCGGGCGAAGATCACCATCCGTGCGGCCCGCCCGGGAATCATCATTGGTCAAAAAGGCGCGGAGATCGACAAACTCCAGAAAGAGATCCGGAAAATGACCCAGCGGGAGATCTCCATCAATATCCAGGAGGTCCGGCGGGTGGAAGCCGATGCCCAACTCGTCGCGGAGAATGTGGCGCTCCAGCTTGAACGCCGGGTTGCTTTCCGGCGGGCAATGAAGAAGAGCGTAACCGCATCTATGAAATTTGGCGTCCAGGGGATCAAGATTGCCTGTGGCGGGAGGTTGGGGGGAGCCGAAATCGCCCGCTCAGAATGGTATCGCGAGGGACGGGTTCCACTCCATACTTTACGGGCAGATATCGACTACGGCTTTGCTGAAGCCCGGACGACTTACGGTGCGATTGGCATTAAAGTTTGGATTTACAAAGGAGAAGTACTCCCCACTACCCGAGGGCGAAAAGAGACAATCCAGTAAGGAACGGATGAAAATATGCTGGCACCCAAAAAGGTGAAATACCGCAAACAGCAAAAAGGAAGACGGAGAGGAACTGCTTCCCGGGGAAGCAGCTTAAATTTCGGGGATTATGCGCTGCAGGCCAGTGAATGCGGCTGGTTGACCACACGGCAGATTGAGGCTGCCCGAATTGCCATGACCCGGCACATCAAACGCGGGGGAAAGATCTGGATCCGTATCTTCCCGGACAAGCCGGTCACCAAAAAGCCGGCCGAGACGAGGATGGGCAAGGGGAAAGGAGCCCCGGAGGATTGGGTGGCGGTGATTAAGCCGGGGAGGATTCTGTACGAAATGGAAGGGGTAACCCGCGAGACCGCTGTGCAGGCATTCCGCTTAGCGGCTCACAAATTGCCCCTGGCCACGAAATTTATCGCCCGGGAGGAAGTCAGTGAAAGCGCGGGAACTTAAAGATTTGAGCGAAGCGGAACTTCGCCAGAAAGAACAGGACCTGACCACGGAGCTATTCAACCTGAAATTCCAGCATGCCACCGGACAGCTGGAAAACACCGAGCGGTTGCCCCAGGTGCGCAAGGACTTAGCCCGGGTGAAGACGATTCTACGCGAGAAGATCCTGATTCAGCCAAAGGCCATATGAGGGAAAGGGAATGAAGGGGAGAGGAATTCGTAAGACGATGGTGGGGACGGTGGTCAGCGACCGCATGGATAAGACAGTCGTGGTCCTGGTTCAGCGATTGGTTAAACATCCTTTGTACCAGAAATATATCCGGAAGAGGGCTCGCCACAAGGCTCATGACCAGAAGAATGAATGTCGTCCGGGTGATCGGGTCCTCCTGATGGAAACGCGTCCCTTGAGCCGGGAGAAAAGCTGGCGGGTAAAGGAAATCTTGGAACGAGCACACTGATTGCGGAAGGCGGATGGCGGAATTCAGTAGGAATTGAAACCATCCATATTTAATCACATTCCATCCGCAATCGGCAATCCGTGATCAAAACCATAGGGTACCGTTATGATTCAAATGCAAACACTTTTGGACGCCGCAGATAATTCCGGAGCCAAAAAACTGGCCTGTATCAAAGTTCTGGGAGGAACCCGGCGAAGATATGCCAGCCTGGGTGATGTCATTATCGTTTCCGTCAAAGAAGCGATCCCCAACTCCAAGGTCAAGAAGGGGGAAGTCATGCGGGCGGTGATCGTACGCACGGTTAAAGAAGTTCGCCGGGTCGATGGCAGCTATATCAAATTTGACGACAACTCCGCAGTTTTGATCAATCCGCAGAATGATCCGGTGGGGACGCGTATTTTCGGACCCGTAGCCCGGGAGCTGCGGGCCAAGAAATTTATGAAAATCATTTCCCTGGCTCCGGAAGTATTATAAGTCAGGGTGGGTGAGGCCTTCGATGGATTTAGTCAGGTTTCATGTACGCAAAAATGACATGGTCAAAGTGATTGCCGGGAAAGAAAAAGGCAAGAGCGGGAAGATCCTCAAGGTTCTTCTTCACAAGAACCGGGTCGTGGTCGAAAAGATTAATTTTATCAAGCGCCACTCCCGGCCTTCGGGCAAAACCCGGCAGGGGGGGATTATCCAGAAAGAAGGACCCATCCATATCTCCAATGTATTGTTATTGTGCCCCAAGTGCAATCAGGGCGTGAGGGCGGGAAAACGGCTCTTGGAGAATGGGAAAAAAGCTCTGGTCTGTAAAAAGTGCGGTGAGCTGGTTGAAAGGACTTAAAAGGGACGGACCACGATGACCCGAATGAAAGAAAATTATCTGAAAAACGTCGTTCCCCAGCTGATCAAAGCCTTCGGCTATAAAAATGTGATGGAGGTTCCGCGGCTGGAGAAGATCACCTTAAACATGGGGTTGGGAGAAGCAGTCCAAAACATCAAAATCCTGGACTCGGCCGTAGAAGAATTGTCCCTGATCGCCGGGCAGAAGGCCGTCATCACCAAAGCCAAACGCTCCATCGCGGTCTACAAGCTTCGAGAAGGCATGCCCATCGGCGTCCGGGTAACCCTGCGGCGGAACCGGATGCATGAGTTTTTTGATAAGCTGGTGAACATTGCCCTTCCCCGGGTAAGAGATTTTCGTGGAGTCTCGGGAAAGGCCTTTGATGGCCGGGGAAATTATTCCTTAGGAATTCGGGAACAGATCATCTTTCCCGAGATCAATTTTGATAAAATTGATAAAGTAAAAGGGATGAACGTATCCGTCGTCACTACCGCCAAAACCGACGAAGAAGGGAAGGAATTGCTTCGCCTCCTGGGGATGCCCTTCCGCAATTGAAAAAATGGTAGGGGACGCAGATGGACGCAGATTTTCAGGATTTATCAATATCATAAAGCAATCTGTGGACAATTTAATTGGGTAGAAATTCTGTTTTCCATTTGAGGCACTTCATTTGGTTGTTTAGGGATTTACTTTTTGGACCCAGAGGATCGGGATAAACGAAAAAGAAAATAATTTTCCGTGATCATCTGCGCCAATCTGCGTCCGATTAAATTCAAGAAAGGATCGTCTGTGGCCCGAACTGCCTTGATCGTAAAATCCAAACGGAACCCGAAGTTCAAAGTGCGGATGTACCACCGCTGCCCGCTTTGCGGGCGAGCGAGGGGGTATTACCGCAAATTCGACTTATGCCGGATCTGTTTTCGCCTGCTGGCCTTGCGGGGCGAGATTCCCGGCGTCATCAAGTCCAGCTGGTAGAGGGCTTCAGGTAAGGAGGAAAGAAAGATGGGGATGACCGACCCCTTGGGAGATATGCTCAGTCGCCTTAGGAATGCGAACAAAGCCAAGCACGAAAAGGTGGATATCCCGGCCTCAAACCTAAAGGTCCATATCGCCCGGATTCTTAAAGACGAAGGTTACATCAAGAATTACAAAGTAATCAAGGACGGCAAACAAGGTATCCTGCGGATCTTTTTGAAGTATGAAGGAGAGACGAAAAAGCAGATCATCAGCGGGCTCAAACTGCTCAGCCGGCCGGGATTGCGGAGATATGTACACCAAGCCGAAATTCCGCTGGTGCTTCGGGGGCTGGGGCTTTCCATTCTTTCTACTTCCAAAGGAGTCCTCCCGGATAAGGAAGCACGGAAGCTGAACGTGGGAGGCGAGTTGCTGTGTTCGGTCTGGTAGGATTTCAAGGGAGAAGATCATGTCACGAATCGGAAAAAGGCCGGTGGCCGTCCCCTCAGGCGTAAAGATCGTCTGGGAAACACCCTTCGTCAGGGTTTCGGGGCCCAAAGGGAACCTGAGCCAGAAAATCGACGGGGAGGTGGCCATCACCATAGAGAAAGACAAAGTGTTGGTTCTAAAACCAGCCGACCCCAAAAGGGGGAGCGCCCTTCAGGGTCTTACCCGTACTCTGATCGCCAACATGGTGAAAGGGGTGAGCCAGGGATTTGAACGGGTTTTGGAAATTAACGGAGTGGGCTACCGGGCAGAATTACAGGGGAATTTACTAAATTTTAATCTGGGATTTTCCCATCCGATCCACTTTCCCCTTCCCGCAGGGGTCAAAGCCGAGGTGGAGCGCCAGAATCGAATCACCTTGAGGGGAGTGGATAAACATCTATTAGGCCTGACCGCCGCCAATATTCGCAGCTTGCGACCCCCGGAACCTTATGGAGGAAAGGGCATCAAGTTTGCGGAAGAGGTCATCCGCCGGAAGGCCGGGAAGACGGCTGTCGGATAAAATAAGTGTCTGGGTCAGCGAACAGGGGTAGAAAAGAAATTTTACTGACACTAAGCACTGGCACTCATCACTGACAAAGGAAGCGACGGTGTTAAGAAAAGAAAAAGAATTAGCGCGCAAGCAGAGGAAGAAACGGGTGAGGGATCGGGTGCGGGGAACCCAGGAGCGGCCCCGGCTCAGCGTCTTCAAGAGTTCCCGGCATATTTACGCCCAGGTGATTGACGATACGCGGGGGCATACCTTGGCCACAGCTTCTACCCTGGGTTTGGCCTTCCCGCAAGAGGAAAAGGGCCAGGGGAAGGTGGGATTGGCCAAACGGGTCGGATGGCAAATTGCCGAAAAGGCGTTGGCCCTCAAGGTTGCCAAAGTAGTTTTTGACCGCAACGGATTTTTATACCACGGCCGGGTAAAAGCCCTGGCCGATGGAGCGCGAGAGAAAGGGTTAGATTTTTAATAGGCGATCCGCTTCCGCCAAAACAAAAAATATTTTGGCTGGGGGCTGAACGGGGATTGTCGAAGGCTATCTTTTTAGGGAGGAAGTTCATTGGCGCAGATTAATCCAGAAGGACAGGAACTCATCGACCGGGTAGTGCACATTAACCGCGTTGCCAAAGTCGTTAAGGGAGGAAGAAGGTTCAGCTTCAGCGCCCTGGTCGTGGTGGGGAACGGCAAAGGGGTCGTCGGATTCGGCTTGGGAAAAGCGAACGAGGTTCCGGAAGCGATCCGCAAGGGGATTGATCAGGCCAAAAAAAGCTTGATCGAAGTCCCCATCGTTCGGGGGTCCATCCTCTACGAGGTGATCGGGCATTTTGGGGCGGCGCGCGTCCTGCTCAAACCCGCATCGGAAGGAACCGGTGTGATTGCGGGCGGGGCCGTGCGGGCCGTTGTAGAATCGGTGGGAATCGAAAATATCCTGACCAAATGCCTCGGTTCGAGGAACCCCCATAATGTGATCAAGGCCACCATGGAAGGCCTGCGCCTGTTGAAGACCCCAGAAAATATTGCGACCAAACGGGGAAAGACTGCCGGAGAGATTGGGTAAGCCTGCGGTCGTTTATTCGACCGTATAGGTTGCTGATTAAAGGTTTTCAGAGGATAGAGCATGGAAGAAAAAAGGATCCGGGTAAAATTAATAAAAAGCGAAATCAGTCAACCCGAAACCCAGCGCCGGACCTTGCGGGGAATGGGTTTGACCCGAATAGGCCGAACGGTGAGACTTAAGGATACCCCGGCAATCCGGGGCATGGTCCGGAAAGTCGCTCATCTGGTGCAAGTCGTCGAAGGATAGGGGACGGAAGATGAAACTCAATGATTTAAGGCCTCCACGAGGAGCAAGAAAAAAAAGAAAACGGATCGGCCGGGGGGAAGGCTCTGGACACGGAGGGACTTCCACCAAGGGGCATAAAGGATTGAAGGCTCGCTCGGGGGGGACAGTTTCTCCGGGATACGAGGGGGGGCAGATGTCCATGCAACGCCGCCTCCCCAAAAGAGGATTCAAGAACCCATTCCGGAAAGAATACACCATTATCAACGTTCAGGATTTAGCCCGTTTCCCCGCAGGAACGGTGGTAGACCTGGCGGCTCTGGAAGCTTCGGGCCTTGTCAAACGGGTTCGTTTCGGAGTGAAGGTCCTGGGGGAAGGGGATATTGCCCATCCTTTGACGGTACGGGCGCAGCATTACAGTCTTTCGGCGAAGAGCAAGATTGAGGCCGCCGGAGGGAGAGCGGAGGTCATTTAAGGTTTGATCCGGGGATTTCAGAATATTCCGAAAATTCCGGAGCTGAAGCGTAGAATCGCCATTACTCTTCTGCTCCTGGCGGTTTACCGCATCGGCGTGCATGTGCCCACCCCGGGCATCGATGCCGCAGCTCTGGCGGCCTTTTTCTCTCAGGCCAAAGGAACCCTCTTCGGCTTTATCGATATGTTTTCCGGGGGAGCCTTTGAGCGTTTGTCGGTCTTTGCCCTGGGGATTATGCCCTACATCAGTTCTTCGATCATCCTGCAGCTTCTCACGGTGGTTGTGCCGCATCTCGAGAGGCTATCCAAGGAAGGGGAGGCTGGGCGGAAAAAGATTACCCAATACACGCGGTATGGAACGGTGCTCCTCAGCCTGATTCAGGGATTCGGAATCAGCGTCGGTCTCGAGCGGATGACGGGCCCTGGAGGAGAATTGGTGGTCATGGATCCGGGTTGGTCCTTCCGTCTCATGACCATGATCACCCTCACGGCAGGAACCGCCTTTATCATGTGGCTGGGGGAGCAGATTACGGAACGGGGCATTGGCAATGGAATCTCGTTGATCATTTTCGCGGGCATCATTGCCCGTCTGCCCACAGCGATCAGCAACAGCATCCGCCTGATCCGGACCGGGGAACTGGGGATCATCATCACCCTTTTCCTGATCCTTCTGATGGTGGCGGTAGTCGGGGCGATCATTTATGTGGAACGGGGGCAACGCCGCATCCCGGTTCAGTATGCCAAGCGCATCGTCGGCCGGCGGATGTACGGCGGGCAGAGTACCCATTTGCCTTTGAAGATCAACACCGCGGGGGTCATTCCCCCGATTTTTGCCTCGTCGATCATCATGTTCCCGGCGACCATTGCCAACTTTTTAGAGCATCCCTGGATGAAGGCGGTTGCCGACCATCTGGCGCCCGGTTCCCTGATTTATGAGCTCATCTATGTTGGATTCATTTTTTTCTTTTGTTATTTTTATACCGCCGTCACCTTCAATCCCACGGACGTGGCCGACAATATGCGCAAGTACGGGGGATATATCCCCGGAATCCGCCCCGGCAAAAAAACCGCCGAGTTCGTGGACCGTGTTCTGACCCGGATCACCTTCAGCGGGGCCATCTATGTTTCGGTCGTCTGCGTCCTTCCTTCCCTCCTGATTACCCGATTTAACGTGCCTTTCTACTTCGGGGGAACGGCTTTGTTGATCGTCGTTGGGGTGGCCCTGGATACGGTTGGGCAGATCGAATCCCATATGCTGATGCGCCATTATGAGGGGTTTATGAAACAGGGGCGGATTAAGGGAAGAAGGTAAGGAGGAAGATGAGCCGGTTGGCCCCTCTTCAGGAGGAGGAGAGGATTGTCTTGAAATCTCCGCAGGAGATCGAAAAGATGCGCCGCAGTAATCAGATCGTGGCGGAGATTCTGGATGAAGTAGGAACCGCCGCCCGCCCCGGGGTTACCACCCGGGAGCTGGATGAATTGGCCGCGGCCCTCCTGGTCAGAACCAAAGCACGATCGGCCTTCAAAGGGTACAACGGGTACCCGGCAACGCTCTGTACCTCCGTGAATGAAGAAGTGGTTCACGGCATCCCCTCCCTTAGGGTCCTCCGGGAGGGAGATATCTTGAGTTTGGATTTTGGGGCGATTACCGATGACTTTTATGGCGATGCCGCCATTACCTTACCCATTGGGCATATCTCCGAGGAGGCCGGGCGGCTCTTACGAGTGGCTGAGGAGGCGCTTTATCTGGCCATTGATCAGGCGCGGCCGGATAACCGTCTCCAGGATATCTCGGCGGCGATCCAACGGCACGTGGAAACCAACGGTTTCTCCGTGGTGCGTGATTTTGTCGGGCACGGAATCGGCCGACAATTGCACGAGAAACCGCAGATTCCCAATTTCGGAGTCGCCGGGCGGGGGATCCGCTTGCAACCGGGGATGATCCTGGCTATTGAACCCATGATCAATGCCGGTGGGTATGAAGTGGAGATCCTCCCGGATGGCTGGACGGCGGTAACCAAGGACCGAAGCCTGTCGGCCCATTTTGAACATTCGGTAGCCGTGACCGAGAATGGTCCCCATATATTGAGCAAGCTTTGAGGGAAAAAAAGCGAAGGCCCGCGGGCTGAGAGCGATCGAGTCAGGGATTGAACGGAGATGCCGAAAGAAGACGCTATTGAAGTCGCAGGAACGGTGGTGGAAACGCTGCCCAATGCAATGTTTCGGGTGGAACTGGAAAACGGCCACCGCGTGCTGGCGCACATCTCCGGCAAGATGCGCATGCACTTCATAAAGATATTACCGGGGGATAAAGTCACGGTGGAACTTTCCCCTTACGACCTCAATCGGGGAAGGATCATCTACCGGGCGAAATGAAGAAAAGCCTGGCTTGAGAACCTGACAGGGAAGGGGGAGTTCTTCTGCCGCCATAGATTCCCGGGTCGGTTTGGCCCGGGATTTCCGGAGCGGAAAGGAAAGAACCATGAAAGTACGAGCTTCAGTTCGGCGAATCTGCGATAAGTGCAAGATCGTAAAGCGCAAAGGAGTGGTGCGGGTGATCTGCCAAAACCCCCGCCACAAGCAGCGGCAAGGATAAAGGGGAAAGGAAAAGGAGGTTGTTGTGGCACGCATAGCCGGGATCGATCTTCCGCGCAATAAAAGTATCGAGATTGCTTTAACTTACATTCACGGCATTGGGCGGTCTACGGCCCGCAAAGTTCTGGAGCAGGCCCAGGTTGCCTTGGCCCGCAAGACGGACCAATTGACCGACGCGGAGGTGGCGCAAATTCGTGAGGCCATCGATCAAAGCAACCTTAAGATCGAAGGTGACCTGCGGCGGGAAGTCTCGATGAACATCAAGCGCCTGATGGATCTGGGGGCCTACCGGGGCCTGAGACATCGGCGATCGTTACCCGTGCGCGGGCAACGCACCCATACCAATGCCCGCACCCGCAAAGGGCCCCGGCGCCAGATGGGCGGAAAGAAAAAATAAAGGAGGAAGAATGCCGCCAACCAAAAGCTCAGGGGCGAAGAAGAAAGAGCGACGCAACGTTCAAAATGGAGTTGCCCATATCCAGTCGACCTTTAATAATACCATTGTAACCATCACCGATGTGAGCGGGAATGTTATCGCCTGGGCGAGTGCCGGCAGCGTGGGGTTCAAGGGTTCGCGCAAGAGCACGCCCTTTGCCGCCCAGCTTGCCGCCGAGCAGGCCGCGAAAAAGGCTATGGAACAAGGGGTCCGCTCGATTGAAGTCTTGATCAAAGGGCCGGGAGCCGGACGCGAAGCCGCCTTGCGTTCCCTGCAAGCGGCCGGATTCCGGGTCGACCTGATCCGGGATATTACTCCGATCCCCCACAACGGATGCCGTCCGCCGAAGAGACGGCGGGTTTAGATCCGGAAAATGGATCACTGGAGAGAGGAGAATCATTTTGGCAAGGTATATTGAGTCCGTTTGCCGGCAGTGCCGGCGGGAAAATTTAAAGCTCTTCCTCAAGGGGGACCGGTGTTATTCGGATAAATGCGCCGCCGAGCGCCGCAATTATCCTCCGGGGCAACACGGCCAAGGCCGGGTTAAATTTTCCAGTTACGGCGTTCAACTGAGGGAGAAGCAGAAGGTCAAGCGGATGTATGGGCTGGTGGAGAAACAGTTCCGGAATTTCTTTGCCCAAGCGGAAAGGCAGAAAGGAATCACCGGGACCAACCTTCTGGTTCTCTTAGAGAGACGATTGGACAACATGGTTTATCGCCTGGGATTTGCCAACTCAAGGAATGAAGCCCGCCAGCTGGTCGGCCACAATCATTTCCAGGTCAACGGGCGCAAAGTAAACATTCCATCTTACCTGGTAAAAGTTGGCGATGTGATTGAACTCAGGGAGAAGAGCCGGAAGGTTGGCAAAATCGGTGAATCCCTCGAGGGGGTGGCCCGGCGGGGAATTCCTTCCTGGCTGGAATTAGACAAGGATCATTTTCTGGGGCGGGTGTTGTCTTTCCCTGCCCGGGAAGACCTGACCATGCCCATCAAAGAACAGTTGATCGTAGAACTCTATTCCAAATAACCCTTCGATGATCCCAATCCGATTGGAGATCAAGGAGTCCTTATGTATCGAAATTGGCAAACCCTTATCAAACCGAAGGCCTTGGAGGTAGAGGAAGGAACCCTCAGTCCCACTTATGGGCGTTTTCATGTAGAGCCTCTGGAACGCGGGTTTGGCATTACCATTGGCAACTCTTTGCGCCGCACCCTGCTTTCATCCTTGCAGGGATCGGCCATTACCGCGGTGCGGATCAAGGGGGTTCTGCACGAATTTTCCACCCTCCCAGGAGTGCGCGAGGATGTCACGGATATCATTCTGAACATCAAGGAAATTCTGGTAAGGCTGCATAAGGATGGCGCGGAAACGCTCAGGTTAAAGGCGAATAAAGCTGGTTTGGTGAAGGCTGCCGATATCCAGGCCAATCCCAATGTGCAGATATTGAACCCGGACCACCCCTTGGCTACGCTCTCCGAGGATGGGGAGCTGGAAATTGAAATGACCGTCAAGCGGGGAAGAGGATATATCCCCGCGGAACGGAACCGGGAGGAAGGACAGCCCATTGGAACCATCCCCATCGATGCCCTTTTCTCTCCCATCCGCAAAGTAAATTATAATGTAACCCATTCCCGGGTGGGACAGATTACCGATTATGATCGACTGACCCTTGAGGTCTGGACCAACGGCAGCATAAACCCGGCGGATGCGATCGGCCTGGCCGCGAAAATCCTTAAAGATCAAGTCGGCGTGTTCATTAATTTCGATGAAGGAGAAGCATCCCCCAAAGCGCCCGTTGTGGAAGAAACTTCCGCGATCAATGAAAACCTCTTTAAGAGCGTGGATGAACTCGAGCTTTCCGTGCGTTCGGCCAACTGTTTGAAGAATGCGGATATTCGCTACATCGGCGACCTGGTTCAAAAGACGGAAGGCGAAATGCTAAAAACCAAGAACTTTGGCCGAAAATCCCTGAATGAGATCAAAGAAATTCTTTTGGAAATGGGGTTGAGCCTGGGAATGAAACTGGAAAACTGGCCCCCCCCCGAACTTACCCGCCCGGAAAAGGAACCGTAGAGAAGGAACGATAAGATGCGCCATCAAATTGCTGGAAGGAAATTGGGTCGAACGACGAGTCACCGGAAAGCCATGCTCCGCAACTTAGTGACCTCCCTGCTGGAGCATGAAAGGGTCAAAACGACAGACGCCAAAGCCAAGGAACTCCGACCCCTGGCCGAGAAAATGATTGGGCTGGGGAAGCGGGGAGACCTGCATGCCCGGCGTCAGGTGCTGGCCGTGGTGCGTAAGGCCGATGTCGTGCGCAAGCTTTTTGACACCCTGTCTCTGCGGTACCAGGTTCGAAACGGCGGTTATGTCCGAATCGTGAAAATAGGATACCGGCCTGGAGATGGAGCCCCGGTCTCCATTGTGGAACTGGTGACCGAAGGGAAGGAGGCCCGGGTTTTTAAAAGACGCCGGGCTGGGAAAAGGCGGTCGAAGGAAAAGGGAGTTGAAACGGGGAAACCCGCGACACCCTCATCCAAGGTTTGAGGGGGGAGAAGAGAAGGGCGAGGCCGAGGCCTTGCCTTTTTTTTTGCGGCAAGATGATCGAATTGCGCAATGTAACTTTTGGTTATCCTTATCCGAGAAACTCGGCTCGGCCGGTCTTTGAAGGATTCAATCTTTTTATCCCCCCGGGGCGTTATGTGGCCCTCATGGGCCCGAACGGATCTGGAAAGAGCACCCTGGGAAAGATGGTGAAGGGTCTGCTCTCCCCCTCTTCCGGCCAGGTATTCATTGGGGGTCGGGCCCTCAAGAGGGGGGAAATTTCATCAAGGGTGGGATATATTTTTTCCAATCCGGAGAATCAGATCGTATCTTCGGTAGTGGAAGAGGATGTGGCTTTCGGGCTGGAGAACATGGGAATAGACCGGTCGACCATGGCGCACCGTGTCCGCGAAAGCCTGCGGTGGGTGGATATGGAAGAGTACCGCCACCACTCCCCGCACCTTCTCTCCGGCGGCCAACAGCAGAAGGTTGTTTTGGCGGGCATCCTGGCGATGGAAAGCGATGTTCTCGTCCTCGATGAACCGGCTTCCATGCTGGACCTCCAGGACCGAACAGAGATCCTGGATCTTTTCCAGAAGATCCAGGAACAGGGGGGAAGGACCCTCCTCCATATCACCCATTCCTTTGAAGAGGCCTTGAGGGCGCAGGACCTGGTCGTTCTTGACCGTGGTCAACTTTCGTTTTCCGGAACTCCGGAAGATTTCTTAAGCCAGGACCTTCCCATCCGTTCATTATTGGAGGACGCCCCCCCTTTTTTCCGTCTGATCCAGGGGTTAAGAGACCTGGGACACCCTGTCCGTTCTGGAGTTCGTTCGTTGGACGAACTAAAAAAAATTCTTCTTGGAAAACAATGACCCAACCGATCCCTTCCCCCTGGATTCTCCTTGACACCCTTATTTCATTCCCCCTATAATTTCTTAAGATCTGCAAAAAAGGCAATGAAAAGAAGATGGGCCGTTTAGACCAGATGGTTCGATGGTTCAGGCGGGGATGACCGCTTGAAGAAAGGAGGCTGGCAATGCCGGAGCAAAAAGTGGGAGAGGTGATGAAGTTCTTTGCCAAACCGGGAGTGGCGGCGATCAAGCTTACCGAGGGCATGCTAAAAGTCGGGGATCGGATTAAGTTTAAAGGACATACCACCGATTTTGAAGATCAGATCCAATCCTTACAGATTGAAAACCAGGTTGTGGAGAAGGCTGAGGCCGGGCAGTTGATCGGGATCAAAGTGAAGGACCGCGTCCGGGAAAAGGATGCGGTTTATAAGATCTTAGAATGAGGGATGCTGTTTTCCGACCCGCCGTTTCCATTGCCAACCTGACCTATATCTACCACAGCGGTACTTCCCTGGAAAAGAAAGGACTGGAGGGTATTTCCCTGCAAATCATGGAAGGGGAGTGCGTGGGCATCGTCGGGGCGACCGGGTCGGGGAAAACGACGCTGGTTCAGCATGTTAACGGTCTGCTGAAACCTTCGTCGGGACGGGTGGAGGTAGAGGGGAAGGATCTTGGGGGGCCCGGGGTATCCTTAGCCGAAATTCGCCAGAGGGTGGGGCTTGTGTTTCAATACCCCGAACACCAGCTTTTTGAGAAGACGATTTTTGACGAAATCTCTTTTGTTTTGCGGCAGCGCTCAAACCTTCCGGCCGAAGAGATTGAGCAGCAGGTAAAAGCGGCCTGCGCCTCTGTGGGCCTGGATTTTAAAGAGTTCCGCAACCGCTCTCCTTTTGAGTTGAGCGGCGGAGAAAAGCGCCGCGTAGCCCTGGCCGGGGTTTTGGTCCAGAAGCCGCACGTTCTCATTCTGGATGAACCCACCGTGGGATTGGACGGGCCGGGCAAGCGGGAGATTCTGCGGGAGATTGAGAAGTGGCACCGTTCGGGGAAGACGGTCATAATCGTTTCTCATGCGATCGAAGACCTTGTCGATCTCGCAGACCGTTTGCTCGTCCTGGAAGAAGGGAAGATCTTGACGACCGGGCCGCCCGCTGAAGTCTTTTCGTTCTTGGTCAAGCGGGAGAAGTTAAAATTTTTAGTCCCGGCCATTTTTCGCCTGGCCCATGACCTTCGTGCCGAAGGATGGCCGGTTCCAATGGGGACATTTCGGGTGGATGAGGCCTTGCCGGTTCTCGACCATCTTTTGAGAATAAATAAGATTGGAGAAAAAGATTCCCCCCGGTCCAGCCCTTGAGGAAGAGATCGAACTGCTTCCCCCTCATAGACCAGCTTCGGCGAAGACCGACTTCCGCAACCCGCCTTGATTGGCCAGCCCCTCCCTCCGCCCCTGGGCGCGAAACCAAATTCAGGTTGATAAACCGGGGCACCTGTGGTATGAATGTGAAAAAAATTGTTTTTCTTACCGCCGGTAGGGCAACTTGCCCATATATAGATCGGTGCCAAGAGGGGGAAAATACGGAGAGAAAAAAATAATGGAAATTCGAGTTCTGGGGTGTTACGGGGGAGAGCTTCCCGGATACTTCTTGGGCAGCTTTATGCTGGACGGGAAATTGGTAGTAGACGCTGGGGCCATCACCTCGGTTCTTCGCCTTTCTGAACAGCGCCGGATTTCCAACATCCTGGTGACCCATACCCATCTTGATCATATCAAGGATATTCCCTTGCTGGCGGACAATTTGGTCGGGGAGCCCTTACCCAAACCGGTCAACATCATCAGCACCGGCCAGATCATCGACGGAATCAAACACCATCTTTTCAACGACGCTTTATGGCCGGATTTTACGGTTTTACCTACGGTGGACTCCCCGGTGTTGAAGTTCATGGCTATTGAGCCGGGTGTCGATATTGCCGTCCAGGATTTTACCATCCGGGCGATCCCGGTAAACCATACGGTCCCGGCTGTGGGTTATATCATTCGCCAAGGGCGCAGCGCCATCCTTTACACCGGCGATACAGGACCTACGGAGCGGATCTGGGAAGAAGCCGGCCATTTTCAGGATTTAAAAGCGGTGCTGGTGGAGATCTCGTTCCCCAATAGCTTGCGCAGCACTGCCGAAAGCAGCGGTCACCTGACCCCCATGATGTTGAAGCGGGAGTTGAAAAAACTCCGCCAAAAAAATATCCCCATCCTCCTCACGCATATGAAGCCTCAGTATTTGACTTTGTTAAAAAAAGAAATCCGCCTGATCGGCAATCCCCGAATATCGTTCCTGCGCCAAGGGGAACGGTATCGTTTTTAAAAAAGGGGGGTTTCGTCAATGGTGGTTTGTTAATCCGGATTGGACAATCTTATCAGAGAATCCCTTGGAGAATTAGAGGTACCCAGCTTATTCATGGAAGAAATCAACAACCAGTGGATTCAGTGTAATGCCTGTCGGGAGATGCTCTACCGGAGGGAAGTGGAGCGTAACCTGAAGGTCTGCCCGAAATGCAATTACCATTTTCGGATCTCGGCCGGCGAGCGTCTGGCATTGGTATTGGAGGAAGGAAGCTTTGCCGAGGTCGATGCCAGTCTGGAACCTCAGGATCCACTAAAATTCAGGGACCGGATGAAGTATGAAGAACGGGTAAAAGAAAGCCAGCAGAGCACCCGGGCCAAAGAAGCCATCGTGAGCGGCCAAGGGCGGATCCTGAAAGAGCCGGTCATGATCGGGGTGATGAACTTTGAATTTATGGGGGGTTCCATGGGATCCGTCGTAGGAGAGAAGATCGCCCGTTTGGCCGAGAAAGCCATTGCCGAGGATTGTGGGGTTGTTATCTTCTGCTCCTCCGGAGGGGCCCGGATGCAAGAAGGGATCCTTTCTTTGATGCAGATGGCCAAGACCAGCGCGGCTCTGGCCCGATTGAAAGAAAATAGTCTACCCTACCTTTCGGTCCTTACCGATCCCACAACCGGCGGGGTTTCGGCAAGTTTTGCCATGCAGGGCGATGTTATCCTGGCTGAACCCAAGGCCATTATCGGGTTTGCCGGGCAGCGGGTGATCGAACAGACGATCAAACAAAAGTTGCCAGAAGGATTCCAGCGTTCCGAATATCTTCTGGAACACGGAATGATTGACCTGATTGTGGAACGGAAGGAGATGAAGGCCATGCTGGCCAAGCTCCTAACCCTGCTGCGCAAGCAAAAGAAACGGGAGAATCAGGCTTAGGAACGTAAGGGATGGCCATGAAAGATTACCGGGAGACCTTAGACTATCTTTTCGGATTGCAGCGCTTTGGGATCAAACTGGGGCTGGCGAATATCACGGCTCTCCTCAAACACTTAGGGAATCCCCATTCGGGGCTACCGGCCGTTCATATTGCCGGTTCTAACGGCAAAGGATCGACCGCGGCCTTTCTAACAGCTATCCTGCGCCCGACCGGCCGGCGAGTGGGTCTCTATACTTCTCCTCATTTAATAGACTTTAGCGAGAGAATCCAGGTAAACGGAGTTCCCATGGCGACGGAAAGAGTCGTCCATTTCACGCATTTGATCCGGGGGGTGGTCGAGAAGATGGCGCAGGATGGGGAACTTTGGCCGACTGCTGAATCCCAGCTTCCTACCAAGGATTTTGACCCGCAAAAAGCTACCATCACCTTCTTCGAATTTACAACGGCCATGGCTTTTCTCCATTTCAGGGAGTTAAAGGTTGATATAGCCATTCTGGAGACGGGAATGGGAGGGAGGCTGGATGCCACCAACGTAATCGATCCGATTCTTTCCTTGATCACTCCCATTTCCTTGGAGCATCAGCAATACTTGGGCCATACTCTAATCCAGATCGCCGGCGAGAAGGCCGGAATCATTAAGCCCGGACGGCCCCTCCTTTCCTCGGCCACCCAGCCGCGGGTTCTCTCTCTTTTCCGGAAAAGATGCGAGGAACTCTCCTCACCCTTCTATGCCTGGAGAAAAGATTTTTCGGCCAGGGAAGTGGGCCACCGGGCGATCCTTTTTAAAGGGCGTTCTCACCAATGGAAGGATCTTCGCCTGGGGCTGGCCGGGGAGCATCAGGTGGTCAACGCCTCCTTGGCCCTGGCCGCGGCGGAAGTTTTGATGGAAAGCGGGTTTCCCATCGAGGAGACGCATATCCGGAGCGGGCTCCGAGAGGCGAAGTGGCCGGGCCGGTTGGAATGGATCGAAAAACCCCGGGTTCTTCTCGACGGGGCCCACAACCCGGCAGCAACCCGGGTCCTCAGAAAAGCTTTGCAGGAAGGCTTTCCCCGCCGCCGTCTGATTCTGGTCATCGGGATTATGGCGGATAAAGAAATTTCCAGGATGATGGCCGACCTGGTTCCTCTGGCCGACCTGGTGATCCTTACGCGGCCAAGGATGGCCCGGGCCGCCCCCTTGGATTACCTGCGGGAACAGGCCGCCCCCTTTGCAAAACCGATGGCAGAGATTGCTGATGTGGGCCAGGCTTTCGACCAGGCCCTGGCTCAGGCCGGAGAGGAGGACTTGGTTCTTGTCTCCGGTTCTCTCTTCACCGTGGGCGAAGCTCGCTCCCATTTATTGGCCTCGGGCCAAATCCGGCCTTGAAGCTCCTATTCGTTGGGGAACGGGGAGAAAGCGGGATCGGGCCGGAAGAGGCCATGAATCTTGCTAATTGGCACACAATGATGATCCGTGGGCGAAAATTTATTCCAGCCATTCCCATTTTTTTCGCCCTCTTTTTCATCTTTTCTTCAGGAGGATTGGCTCAGGGTCTCCCAGCCATCAAACAAGAAGACCTGCGGGAGCCCGTTCGGGTGCGAGCGGATCATATCGCCTATGACAAGGCGGATGATTCTTATGTAGCGGAAGGAAATGTAGAAATCCAGCAGGGAAATCGCAAACTCACCGCGGACTTTGTTTCCCTGAAGGCCAGCACCAACGAGGCCCGGGCCAAAGGGAACGTGGTCTTGGTGGAGGGAGAGGATGTCCTCAGGAGCGAGGAAATAAAAATCGATTTGGGCACCAATCGGGGAATCATCCTCCAGGGGTCCCTTTTCCTAAAGAAGCAGAACTTCATCATCCGGGGGGAAGAAATCGAACGCCAGGGGGAGGAAACCTACCGGGTCCGCAAAGGAAGCTTTACGACCTGCGAGGGCGATTGGCCGGCCTGGCGTTTCACGGGCCGGGATGCCCTGATAACGCTGGAAGAATACGCCACTGTGCATGGAGCCGCCTTTGAAATAAAAAACATCCCGGTCCTTTACTCCCCTTATCTGATCTTCCCGGTAAAGACCAAGCGGCAGTCGGGCTTCCTGATTCCCCGGATAGGGTATTCGAACACCAGCGGTCTACAGGTGGACAACGCCTTTTTCTGGGCCATCGCCAGGAATATGGATGCCACTTTTTCCCTTGACGTGGCCACCCGGAAAGGAGTGGGAGAGGGGCTGGAATATCGGTACATCCGCAAAAAAGAAAGCGCGTCCACCTTCCTGGGCTATCACATCCGCGAGAATCAATCCTTTCGCGAGCAGCGAACGGATCAACTGGACCGCAAACCGGACCGCTGGCAAGTGGATTTGAGGCACGACGAATATTTCAGCAAGACCTTTTTTGTCAAGACGCGTCTCCGCGGGTTTAGCGACCGGCAGTATTCCAAGGATTATGGGACTAACTATGAAGACCAGTCCAGCGAGCAGGCCTACTCCTTTTTATCCCTGACCAAGAACTGGGAACGGTTAAGTTTTTTTGGAGAAGGGCGGCATACGGTTGATCTAAGACAGGAGGACAAGACGACATTGCAGCATTATCCCGTCTTGCATTTTCTCGGATTAAGACAGCCGATTTTCGGTTCCCCCCTCTATTATAGCTTTAACACGGTTTACGGTTCCTTTTGGCGGGAGCAGGGAATATCCGGGCACCAGGCGGACTTTCATCCCCGCCTCTCTTGGCCTTTAAGGCGGGGGGTCATAGAAATAACTCCCGAGCTGGGTGGACGGGGAACTTTTTATGCGACCCGCGATGGGACGGAAGAAACCCGCGGCCGAGCATCTTTTGATTTCAAGACCACAGTGGCTACGGAAATTTACCGGGTCTTTGAGACGGGATTCGGGGGGGGTCTTAAACTGAAACACTTGATCCGGCCAGAGATTTCTTACAGTTATGTTCCCGACACCAACCAACAGGAGATTCCCTTTCAGATTCCGTTCTACGATCCTCCGGCCCCGAAGACCAACGCCATTACCTACGGGTTCACCCAGCGTTTCATCGGAAAGGTTGAAGAGAGGCCGGGGAGGACCCGGTACCACGAGTTTATTTATCTGAAAGTGAGCCAGGCTCTGGACCTCTTTGAATTAAACCGGAAGTTGGATTCTTCCAGCGCCCCCCGAAGGCCATTCGGCGCGATCAACGGGGAGATCAAAATCAAATCGCTAAATTATTTCACGGCTGAGAACATTACAGCCTATGATCCCAATAAGAACCGTTTGCTCAGCTCCTATTCCCTCTTGGGCCTCACGGATTCCCGGGGGGATGGACTCAATCTGGAACACTTCTGGGCGGATGGAACCCAGGACCAGATCTATGGAAGCCTCAGGATTCGCCTTCTGCCTTCCTTGGATGTTCTCTTCGGGAAACGATATTCCCGTCTTGACCGGCAGAATCTGGAGACAACTTACGGTTTAAATTTCCGCCAGCAGTGCTGGGCTGCGGATTTAAATTACACAGAAAAGCCGGCCGTTGCCGGGCAGTTAGCGGAAAAGAAATTCATGCTCATGCTGACCCTCGTGGGAGTAACGTCGGTGGGGAAGCGGTGAAGAGGGGGAGGTTGGATATGAATAAGAAGGTTGTGATTATTGGAGGGGGGCCCGGGGGGTATCCGGCAGCTTTTTTCTTGGCGCAGAAAGGTGCGCAGGTGACTTTGGTCGAAAAGGATAAGGTGGGCGGCACCTGTCTGAATAGAGGTTGTATTCCCACAAAGGTTTTCCTGGAGGCATCCCATATTCTTCGTCAGGTCAAAACCGGATCCAGGATGGGAATCCGGGCCCAGGAAGTTAATCTGGATTTTTCCAAGCTTAGCCGATATAAGGATAGCATCGTCGAGGGACTGGTAAAGGGAGTCGAGAAGCTTTGTGAAGTCAGAAAAATCCGCATCATTAAAGGCACGGGATTTTTAGAAGCACCGCAGAAAATCAGGATCAAGGAATCGGGCGAATTAATCGATGGGGATACATTGATCATAGCCACCGGATCTGTGCCGGCGACGATTCCCCTTGCGGGGGTGGATGGGGCGGGGGTGATCAACAGCGATGAGGCCCTTTCTTTGGAGCAGATTCCCCCATCTATCGTGATTATCGGCGGCGGTTCCATCGGCCTGGAGTTTGGACAGATCTTTCATGCGCTGGGGTCCAAGGTTACCCTTCTGGAGATGTTGACGCAGGTGCTGCCCAATGAAGATAACGAGGTAGCCGTAGAGTTGGAAAGGGCGTTCAAGAGGGAAGGGATCCAGATTAAAACCGGGGTGAACGTCAAAGAAATTTCCGGCGAACCAGGGCAGAAGAAGGTCCAATACACGCTCCAAAATCAGGATCAATCCGTTGAAGCGGCCTGCGTCCTGCTGGCGGTTGGCCGCCGCCCGAATAGCGCAGGGATCGGGTTGGAGAAGGTTGGAGTAAAAACGGAGAAGGGGAGAATCATGGTCAACGGCCAGATGGAGACCACGGTTGCCGGGATTTATGCTGTCGGGGATGCCGTCGGGGGGGTGATGCTGGCTCATGTGGCTACGGCCGAAGGGCATACGGCTGCGGATAACATCATGGGTAAGAGTCATCCCATGGACTACAAAGCCGTGCCTCGATGCGTCTATACCTATCCAGAGGCTGCTGCCGTGGGGTTAACCGAAGCCGAGGCGAGGAAAGTGCATGGGGAGATAATGGTCGGGCGTTTTCCTCTTCAGGCCTCGGGGAAGGCCCGCATGATAGGGGGGACCGGGTTCGCCAAGATTATAGCGGAGAAGCGCTATGGGGGGATCGTCGGGGTTCATTTAGTAGGCCCGCATGTTACCGAAATGATTGCCGAGGCTGCCGCGGTCATGAATTTAGAATGTACCTGTGAAGATTTGGCTTATACCATTCATCCCCATCCCACCCTGAGTGAGATGATCATGGAGGCGGCCATGGCCGCTGAAGGGTACAAGATTCACAGCCTCTAACGGGGTGCCAATTTCCCGCTTTTCATCACCCCGCTCATCCAGTTTTCCTTACGTCTACCGTATTATCATAAAAAGTGCTTCCCGCCCCCTGGTCGGTCAGCCGCTGGGAGGTAAGAGCGTTCACGGACCGGGTTCCGGGACAGTGCTTAAGCCACCAGACCCCTTCGGCCACGACAATCCCGGGAGGGACTTTGGGGGTTACCCGCAGGATAAACGAGACTTCTCCTAAGGTATTAAAAGCGATTACCTCTCCTCCATCCTTAAACCCTTTAGCCTGGGCATCAGCCGGATTCATCTTCAGAAACATGGCTTTTTCTTTCCTGCGGAGGTCATCGCGCTCTCGAAAAGAGGAGTTCAAGGCGTAAAGGCTGGGGGAAGTCATCAGTTTAAATGGAAGATCCCCCCCATGGGGAGGAATATAATGGGGTAAGGGGTGGGGCTCGGCCGGGTTAAATATTTCGATTTTCCCCGAAAGAGTTTTATATTGGGTTCGGGCAGCCGGGGAAAGGGGGATCTCAACCGCTTTCCCAGCGGCGAAGGCTTCCTCATCTATCCCTTGGCGCATGGCACTGGGAAGGGAAAGGACATGGTTGATAAGATCTTCAGCCGTTTGCTGAAAGAATGGCTCAAGGAAGCCCATGGCCTTGGCCAGGAGGCAAAAAACCTCCCAGTTGGATTTACTTTCTCCCACCGGCGGAATGACCGGTTTTACCCTTTGGATGCAATAAGTGCCGTAGGCCCGGTACAGATCGCTGTGCTCGAGAGAGGAAGTAGAGGGCAGGACGATATCAGCATAACGGGCCGTGTCGGTCATGAATCTTTCATGGACAACCGTGAAAAGGTCTTTCCGGATAAGCCCTTGCAAAACCCGGTTCTGGTCAGGGGTAACGGCCGCAGGGTTGGAGTGATAGACATAAAGGCTTTGAACGGGGGGGTCCTCCGATTGATTCAAAGCCTGGCCGAGCTGATTCATGTTGATGATGCGCGTCGGTTTATTCATGAAATCTTCCCGCAGAATTTCTTTCATAGGGAAGGCTCCAGCCGTCCCGGTACTGGTTAAGCACCCCCCACCTTTTTTTCGGTATGCGCCCACGAGGGAGGGGAGACAGACGATGGCGCGCGTAGACATGGCCCCGTTGCCATACCGGGAAAGACCGGCTCCCACCCGGATGAAGGGAGCCTTGGCTGTGCCGTAGGCCTGGGCCATAGATTCCAGAACGGCCACGGGAAGACCCGTCAGCCGGGCGGTTTTTTCCGGTGGAAAAGCGGGAAGGACTTCCTCTTTTAGCTTGGCCAACCCTTGAACGTGGGAATGGAGGAATTCATGGTCGAGGAGACCTTCTCGAACCAAAAGATGCATCAGTCCTAAAGCGAGCGCGCCATCGCTTCCCGGGCGGACGAGGAAGACCCGGTCGGCTATGGCCGAGGTTTGGGTTTCATAGGTTTCGATGAGCCAGACAGCCCCTCCTTTTTTCTTGGCCTCCCGCACGCCATGGAGGAAATGGATGTTGGTGGCGACGGCGTTGATTCCCCAAAGGATCACGAGATCGCTATCGGCCACATCGTCGGGATGAGGACCGGGGGTATTCCCCATGACCGCTTTCCAGCCGGCCTCCTTGGCCGGGGCGCAAATGGTCCGATCTAAGCGGGAGGCCCCCAGGCGATGGAAAAAAGGGTGGCCGGCATTCCGCTGGATCAGTCCCATGGTTCCGGCATAAGAATAGGGCAGAATGGCTTCCGGCCCGTACCTTTCCATGATTTCTTTCCAGCGTTCCGCAATGCGCTGGGTGGCTTCTTCCCAGGAGACGGGGCGAAATTCAGTTGATCCTTTGGGGCCTTTTTGCCAGAGGGGCCGGGTGAGGCGAAGAGGGGAATGAACCGTATCCGGGTAGCGATTCATCTTGGGGCAAAGAGTTCCGCGGGTGAAGGGATGTTCCGGATCCCCCGACACCTTCACGGCCTTCCCATCGAGAACTTCCACCAGAAGCCCGCAGGTGTCCGGGCAGTCATAAGGACAAACGGATCGGCTAATTGCGCTGGGCATTCAAACTTCCTCCATCCTCTTTGTTTGCCGGGTCATGAATTCCTTCCCGGATCCGCATGATTCATCTTGACTTTTATCGGCCAAAAATTTATCTTCGGAGAGAATAGCCATTTAGATCAAGTTTGGTTCGGACCGCTTAGAAAACATAGCATATTTTAAAAAGAGGGAAAAGAGGGCTGTTCGTAATCCTTCAGTCACGGGTGGTGGCCAAGGTCGGAGGACGAAAGGTTCGGCGTAAAGGCCAAGGACGCCCATGGCCGGGGGGCCAGTCCAGTACGCTTGGAATCATGAGGCGCTGATTTCTCCGTGGATGGGGCGGGGCTGACGCCTT